>CAZBDL010000050.1:0-12734 GCA_964490525.1 uncultured Victivallales bacterium
ATGGGCGATGCTGGGGATGCTGTTGGCGGGGGCGGCGTGGGCATGGGGTTGCCGGACGCCGACCCTCGACCCGTACGAGGTGCTGAAGATGGCGCCGGGCCAGCGTCTGCATACGGCCTACAACATCTGGCATACGGGTAGCGAGGTGCCGTCATTGAACTATCAGGTCGGCACGATCCTGCCGTTCGGCACGGAGGTCGAGGTGGTGCGGCTGACAGAGAAGGACCTGGACTTCCGGGTGGTTGCGACGGGGCAGCTGTTCCACCTGCGCTATCGCCGGGAATATGGGGTCGAGCCGATGGCCGGGTTCCTGGCGAAGATGCTGGTGGCCGAGGACGGCGAAGCGCAGGCGGCGGGGATGCCGCCGGAGGTGCTGCGCAAGGTGCGTCTGGGCATGGTGGCGCCCGGCATGACCAAGGCCCAGGTGATCAAGGCGATGGGCTATCCGGCGCGGCACCGCACGCCGAGCACCGATCTGGATGCCTGGATCTACTGGCGGACGGCGCGGCGGTCCGGGCGTGTCTTCTTCAAAGGTGACACCGTGGTGGACCTCCATTTCTAGGCGGGGCCAGGGATGGTCATCTCATGTGCGGGTGAATGGCGATGCTGACCTGGCTGCGGATACGGGACTTTGCGCTGATCGACGCGGTGGACCTGGAGCTGGGGCCGGGGTTCAACGTGCTGTCGGGCGAGACGGGGGCGGGGAAGTCGGTGCTGCTGGGGGCGGTGGCGATGCTGCTTGGGGAGCGGGCGGAGACGGCGATGGTGCGCACCGGGGCGGCGCGGGCGGAGATTGCCGCGGGCCTGCGGGTGCCGGAAGGGCTGCGCGGGGAGGTGGCGGCGATCCTGGGGGAGAGCGGCCTGGAGCTGTCGGCGGATGGCGAACTGCTGGTGCGGCGGACGATCGGCGCGGGTGGCGGCCGGAACTTTCTGGACGACCGTCCGGTGACCCTCGAACTGCTGCGCCGCCTGGGCGAGCTGTTGATCGACCTGCACGGTCCCCATGAGCATCAGTCGTTGCTGCGTCCGTCGATGCAGTTGCTTCTGCTGGATAATTATGCGAATCTTGCGGCGGGCCGGGCGCAGGCGGCCTCGGCCCATCGTGGGCTGGTTGCGGCGCGGGAGCGGATGGCGGCGCTGGCGCGGGAGCTGCCGTCGGCGGGCGAGGCGGAGCTGTTGCGGGCCATGCTCCGGGACGTCGAGGCGGCCGCGCCGCAGCCAGGCGAGGACGAGGCGCTGTCCGCCCGCCATCGGCTGGCCGCCGGGAGCCTGGACATCGTTCAGGGCGTCGCCCGGATTGTCCAGGCGCTCCAGGAGGGGGAGGGGGCGGCTGCCGACCGGCTGGCGGATGTCCACCGCGAGCTGGCCGCGCTGGCCGCGCTGGGCCTGCCGGAGGCGGACGCGCTGGCGAGGCGCTGCGGCGAATGTGCCGAGGCGATCCGCGAGGTGGTCGCCAGCCTGGAGCGACAGGTTGCGGGGATTGAGCTGGACGACCGGGAGTTCGCCGCCCTGGAGGAGCGCATGCGGGTGCTGCAGACGCTGAAGCGCCGCCATGGGCCGCGCCTTGAGGATGTGCTGGCGGGGGCGGAGACGGCGCGGCGTCGGCTGGCCGACCTGGAGAACTACGACATGGTGATGGCGGCGCAGCGCCGGGAGGTCGCCGAGGCCGAGGCGGCGCTGCACGCCGTCTGCGCGACCCTCGGCGAGGCGCGCCGTCGGGCGGCGACGGCGTTTGCCGAGGCGGTGGCCGGCGAACTTCGCAAGCTGGGATTTCCGCGGGCCGCGTTCGTGGCCCAGCTTGCGCCCGCTGAGCCGGGGCCGCACGGTGCGGACCGCCTGGAATTCCTTTTCAGCGCGAATCCCGGGGAGGTGCCGCGGCCGTTGCGCCAGGTCGCCAGCAGCGGCGAGATCTCCCGGGCGATGCTGGCGCTGAAGACGGTGCTGGCCGACGCCGACGCGGTGCCGATCCTGATCTTCGACGAGATCGACGTGAACATCGGCGGCGAGACCGCGGGCATCGTCGGGGGCGAGTTGCGCCAGTTGGCCGCCCGGCGGCAGGTCCTCTGCATCACCCATCTGCCCCAGGTCGCGGCCCGGGCCGAGAGCCATTTCAAGGTCGACAAGGAGATTGTCGGCGACCGCACCTTCACCCGGATCGCCCGGCTCGACGCCGAGGGACGCGCCGCGGAGCTTGCCCGCATGCTGGGCGGCGGGGAGGCGGCGCGCCGCCATGCCGAAGCCTTGCTGGACGGGGCGCGGCTGATGGCCGAAGCCATTCCTGCGGGAAAGGCCCGGCGGCGCCCGGCGAAGGAGGGCAAGGCATGATCCGCATCAACCAGCACCTGACGATCCCCGACGCCGAGCTGTCCGAGGAGTTCATCCTTGGCTCCGGGCCCGGCGGGCAGAACGTCAACAAGGTCTGTACCGCCGTCAAACTGCGTTTCGCCGCGGCCGCGTCGCCATCGTTGCCGGACGGGGTCAAGGCCCGCCTGCTGAAGCTGGCCGGACGCCGTGCCGACCGGCAGGGCGTGATCACCATCGACGCCCGCCAGCACCGTCTCCGCGAGCGCAACCGGGAGGCGGCGCGGGAGCGGTTGCTCAAGTTGGTGCTGGCGGCGCTGCATCCGCCTCGCCCACGCCATGCCACGAAGCCCACCCGGGCGTCCCGCGAACGGCGCCTGGAGGGCAAGCGCCACGATGCCGTCAGGAAGCGGCAGCGCCGTTCCCCCGCGGAGGAGTAGACGACCAGAGCAGGAGAAAGTCAACGCATGGCCACTGTGCGTGAGCGTTTTCGACAACGGGATGCCGCTGACGAGCATGTCCGGGCACGGAAAAGCATTGTCCGACAGGCAACACCCCATCGGGAGCCGAAATGAAGATTGAACGCCAAGGGAAGGATCTGCACTGCGTCTCGCCCTGGCTGGCTTTGGGGCTGTCGGAGCGGGCGCCCCATCTGGCCTATCTGGGGGTGGAGTCGGGGGGGCGTCTGCGGCGTCACCGCGACCGCAACCTGCTGATGCCCGGGCTGGGCGGGGGGATGGCGGGGGCGCGTGACGGTGATGGCGAGGCGGTGCTGGACGAGGTTGGCCTGTCCGTGACGGGGCTGCGCCTGCGTGGCGGCGGCACCGGCGGCTGGCATTGCCGTCCGGGCGACGCGCGCAGCCTGTCGATCGAGGCGTGGACGGAGGGGGTGGCGCGTCGTCCGGCAGGGTTCCGGTTGTGCCTGGATCCGGTCAGCGCCTGTCCGACGGTGTGGTCGGCGGGGACGGTTTTTCCGGGGCGCATGCGCCGTCGCGGCCTGTCGCCGCTGAGGAACGAGTATGTCTTGCCGTTACTGATCCATTTCCCGGACAGCGGGTTCCTGCGGATCGAGGGCGACACGGGGGTGAGGTGTCGTGAGGTATGGGAACCGGATCTGCGTCGGGCCGGGCTGAATTTGGGATTGGCGAATCGCGGCTACCATACGCGGCTGCATGCCTTTCACCATGGGGTGATCCGGCTGGAGTTCACGGCGCCCTTGACGGGGAAGCCGCTGCGCTTGCGTCTGACGGTGGAGGACGAGCATGTTCCTGGGGGGGCGGACGGTACCTTTGCCGGGGAGTGCTGGGGCGGGCTGCGCCGATGCTGGCACAACGCCTTCACGCTGGATCGGTATAGCCTGACGATGGGGGACAACATCCTGCTGGGAGGCACGGCGCACCTGGCAATGCACTTCAAGTCCGAGATGGCGCTGTACACGCCGGAGATCCTGCCGGGGCTGACGGTGCACGACTATCTCGGGCGCGCCATCGACCTGGGCTTCCGGCATTGCCAGGGGCCGAGCGGCGAGGTGAACTTCGGGCTGGACCGGCGGTCCGGGCATCCTCTGCCGGAGATCGGCAGCTTCGTCGACGCCACGCCGAGCACGCTGCTGGCCCTCTGCAACCACCTGACGGCGACCGGGGACTGGGCGCTGTTCCGGCGCCACCGGCAGGGCGTCCGGCGGGCGGTTCGCTTCCTGCTGGGGCTGGAGGACGGGGGTGACGGGATGCTGACGCTGCCCTTCCATGGCAACTTCTTCGACGAGACGGTGCCGGTGCGCACCCGCAACTGGTGGGACAACTTCGCCTTCGGCCATCACGACGCCTGCTTCATGCTGCTCTGTCACCAGGCCCTGCAGCGGGTCGAGGAGGTCTTCGCGCTGGCCGGGATCACCGATGACGCCAGGCGCATCCATCTATGGCGCAAGCGCTTCTCCAGGAATTTCCACCGCGTCTTCCATCATCCGGAGACGGGCCTGTACGGGGGCTGGGTGAGCCGGGACGGGAGGCTGCACGACTATGCCTTCACCTTCGTCAATGCGATGGCCATCAACGAGGGACTGGTGCCGCCGCGCCGGGCCCGCGCCATCCTCCGCGACCTGCTGCGGCGCATGCATGCCCTTGGCTACGACGGCACTTACGGGGTGCCCGGCAACCTGGTGCCGGTGGCGCCCGCGGACACCATCGGCTGGGAGGTCCTCGGGCGCTGGGGCGTCTACGAGAACGGCGGGCTCTGCGGCATGGCCGCCGGGCATTTCCTCAAGGCCCTCTACCGGACGGGGCTGCGCGCGGAGGCCGACGCGATCCTCTTCCGCATGCTGGCTACCTTCGAGCGCGAGGAGAGCCATTCCGGGCCTTTCCCGGGGTATGCGCGGAGCGTCGACTGGCGCACCAAGGAAGGCCTGCCGTGCGGTTACAACTACCTAGCGGACAACTATTACTTCCTGGTTGCTGCCGTCGTCGGGCATGCCGGCATGGCGCCACCGCAACTGAGGCCGCCGGGGGACTGAATCCCCGGGGCGAGAATTTCCCCGCTCCCGCGGGCAATGGTTTGGGGTCTGGCGCTTGGGACTTAGGATTTCCCCGCCTCGGCGGGGGGCGTATTGCGCTTTTGCCGAAAGCGCCTCGGGGTGGAGGCAGGGACGGTGCCGGGTGCCGTCGCGGTCCGTGCCGACTTTAGCGAACCCGGCATGCCCCAAGGGCCAAGTTCAGGGGCGGCACCCCGACGAGGCTCAGTCGACGGCGGGGGTCAGCGCCATGAGTAGGCGAAGCCGGGCGCAGACCTCGGTGTTGTCGTAGGTCCCGGCGAACGAATCGGCACCGACGCCGAGGGCATAGACGGGGACATCGACGCCCGAGTGGCCGCCGGTGGTGTACTTGTAGCCAGCTTGGGCGGCGAGGATACGGCAGGCGGTGACGGTCACCGGGTTGGCCTTGCCGTAGAGGTGGGTGTCCTCCTTCCCGGCGAGGGCGTCCGCGCAGGCCTGCTTGAGCTGGGCCTGGTCGGGTTCCGTCAGCGACTCCAGGCCGAAGCCCTCCTGGACGGCGGCGAGGACGGCGGCCAGGTCGGCCTGCTGTTCCTGGAGCGCCTTGACCTTGCCGGAGAACCGCTCGCCGGTGATGGTCTGACGGAGGGGGGCGGCGGGATCCGGGGCCTGGCCGGGCAGGCGGGTGAGGCCGCCGGTCTCATGGTCGGCGGTGACGACGATCAGGGTGGTTCCGGGATGGGCGTTGGCGAAGTCGACGGCAACCTGGACAGCGGCGGCGAAGGCCTCGGTCTCGCGGACGGTGGTGCCGAGGTCGTTGGCATGGCTGGACCAGTCGATCTTGCCACCCTCGACCATGATGAAGAAGGGGTTGCCGTCCATCTGCCGTATCGCCGCCGCCGTGAATTCGGCCAGGGCGATGTCGTCGGCCTGGGACTCGATCGCCCAGGGCAGGGCGGCGCCGCCGACGAGGCGATGGTTGAAGGCGAGGGCGCGGGCGTCCTTGGGGAGGCTGGCCAGCGTCTCCCGGGTGCGCACGACCGTGAAGCCGTTGCGGATGGCGCGCTGGAGATTGTCCTCTTCGGGCTGTTGGCCCTTTTGTCCGGCCAGTCCGCCGCCGCCGAAGAAGGCGAACGGGGAATCCGCCAGGGATTCGGCGATGGCCGACATGTTGCCGCGGCTGGCGTCGTGCGCATAGAAGGCGGCGGGGGTGGCATGGTCGAGGCTGACGCTGGAGAGGATGCCGACCTTCCGCCCGGCGCGGTGGGCCAGGACGGCGATGGAATCGACGGGCTGGCCGTCGGGGGTCATGCCGAGCATGCCGTTGTTGGTGCGCACGCCGCAGGCGAGGGCGGTACCGGCCGCCGCCGAGTCGGTGACCTTGGCGTTGGCGGCGGCGGTGCGCTGCCAGCCCCGCACCGGGAACGCCTGGAACACGAGCTTGTCGTCGGGCGTCTTGGCCAGGGCGCGTTGCGTTGCCTCGGCCTGCACTTCGCCCATGCCGTCGCCGATGAACAGGAAGACGTGCCGCGGGGGCTCCGCCATGGCCATCAGGCAGGCGGTGGCCATCACGAGGAAGAATGCGGTCAGGACGCGCGGGCGCATGGTCGGGGCTCCTTGGTGAAAGGTAAGCGGTGGTTCGTCTAGGCAATAATAGTTTGTCCGTTGGTGAATGCAAGTGGTCGCGGCGGGGAGGGTGGCGCGGCGGGCTCCCGGCGGGTATGTTTCGAGGCCTGAGGACTTCGCGGCAATCCCCGCATGGCGGGTATGGGACGGACGATGGCGCGCTTTATTCCAGACGAGGTACTCGACGAAGTCCGGCTGCGTTCGGACATTGTTGACGTCCTGCAGACGTATCTGCCCCTGAAGCGGGCGGGGGGGCGGCTGAAGGCATTGTGTCCGTTCCACGCTGAGAAGACCCCATCCTTCGTGGTGAACCCGGAGCGGCAGAGCTACCACTGCTTCGGGTGCGGCCGGGGCGGAGATGTCTTCCGCTTCGTGATGGAGCGGGAGAACGTGGACTTCCCGACGTCGGTGGAGCTGTTGGCCTTGCGTTGCGGGGTGGAGATTCCGGAGGAGCGCGAGGTGCGGCGTGGTGGCGGTCGGCTGTCCAGCGCCGGGGAGGAGGCGGGCCTGGAGGCGGCGGGGGTGACGCGTCCCCGTCTCTACCAGCTCCATGAGGATCTGGCGGAATGGTATGCGGACCTGCTGGCGCGGTACCCCTCGGGGGCGATCGGGCAGTATGCGGCGAGGCGCGGGCTGGATGTGGAGACGCTGGCGAAGTTTCGTCTCGGGGCATCGCCGGATGCGTGGGACGAGACCCTGAACCGCTGTTTGCGCCGGGGCTACACGCAGGCGGAGCTGCTGGCGGCGGGGGTGATCCTGGAGAACGAAGAGAAGGGCAGCGTCTACGACCGTTTCCGGAACCGGCTGATGTTCCCGATCTGGGACGAGCAGGGACGGGTGGTGGCCTTCAGCGCGCGGACGGTGGCGGGGGAGTCCGAGGGGGCGAAATACGTCAACAGCCCGGAGACGCCGATCTTCCGCAAGGGGCGGGTGCTGTATGCGTTGCCTTTGGCGCGCGAGGGCTTCCGGCGCCATGGCTGCGCGATTCTGTGCGAGGGGCAGCTCGACGTGATTGCGATGCACCGGGCGGGATTCGACAACGCGGTGGCGCCGCAGGGGACGGCGTTCACCGAGGAGCAGGCGCGGATCCTGCGCCGCTACACAGGGACGGTGGTGCTGGCGTTCGACGGCGACGGGGCGGGGCAGAAGGCGGCGGTGCGCGCACTGGAGATCCTGCTGCCCCAGGACTTCGAGGTGCGGATCGTCCAGTTTCCGGCGGGAGCCGATCCGGATGGCCTGTTCACGGCAGGGGGGAGGGAAGCGGTTGCGCCGCTGGTGGCGGGGGCGCGGGACTTTTTTGATGCGGTCTGCGACCAGGCGGCGGAAGGGGTGGACGCCGCCTCGCCGTGGGGGCGTCGCCGGGTCGCCGACGCGGCCCTGCGGCTTCTCGCCCTGGTGGGCAACGGGGTCACCCGCGCCGCCTATTGCACCCGCCTGGCGCAGCGCCTCGGCATGCCGGAGGAGACGGTCTTCGCGGAGCTGAACCGGCTGCGCCGCCAGCCCGCCGGGGGACGGCGCCCGGCGGAAGCCGAGACGCCAGCCCCGTTGCATGCCGCGCCCGTCTGTCCCGGCGAGGCGCCGCCGCCGGATCCGGCCCAGCGCGCCCTGGCGATTCTGCTCGAGCTGGCGCTGGCCTCGGGGATTTACGGGCAACGCCTGGCCGAGGCCCTGCCACCCGCCTGGACCGAGGGCTCGACGGTGGGGCAGGCCTTGGGGCAGGTCGTGGCGATGACCCTGGCCGGGGAATGGCGCGAGGCGGCGCGGCGTCTGGCCGCCGGCCTGGCCGAGGCCCCGGATCCCCAGATCAGCCGGATCCTGGCCGATCCCCAGTTCGAGGTGACGCCCGGGGAGAGCGTCGACAGCCTCGATCCCCTGCGCGAGAAGGCCTACGCCGACGCCCTAGCGTTGCTGCGCCGCTGGCATGCGCAGCAGGAGATTGAGCGGCTGCACGGGGAGTTGCGCCGCGGCCCGGCGGATGCCAGCGCGATTCTCCAGCGCCTGGCCGAGCTGAAGCGTCAGCAGATCGGCCTGCCTGCCGCGGTGCCGATGGCCGCCAAGCCGCCTCCGCCATTGCCGGACTTTGCGCCACCGCCATTGTCGACGGCCGGGGCACCTGATGGCGACACGGGAGGGGCGGGGGATGGCGAGGAGGACTACGATGGCACATTCTGACGCTTCCGGCGTCCCGGACCTGGTGCGGCGGGATCTCCGCCATGTCTGGCACCCGTGTTCGCAGATGCATGACTACGAGGAGTTCTCGCCGGTCGAGATCGTCGGCGCCGAAGGGCCGTTCCTGATTGCGGGAGATGGCCGCCGGATCATCGACGCGGTCAGCTCCTGGTGGTGCAAGAGCCTGGGGCATCGCCATCCGCGGGTGGTCGCCGCGATGAAGGCACAGCTCGACCGGTGCGAGCATGTGATCGGGGCGAACACCTGCGTGGCTCCGCTGGTCGAGCTGGCGGAGCGGCTGGCCGGGCTGGCTCCCGGGCTTTCCCGGGCCTTCTTCGCCGGCGACGGCTCGAGCGCCGTCGAGGTCGCCCTGAAGATGGCGCTGCAGTGGCAGTTGCAGTCGGGGCATGGGGCGCGGCGGCGGTTCATTGCCCTCGAGCATGGCTATCATGGGGAGACCGTGCTGGCCCTGGCGGTCGGTGACTGCGGCCTCTATGGTGCGCACTTTGCCGGGATTATGCCGACGGTGCCGAAGCTCGTCGGGCTGCCTTCCACATCCGGGCCGGACGACCCGGCATGGGCGGACGACCTGGATGAAGCGGCATGGCAGCCGCTGGCCCGGCAACTGGCGGATTTCGCGCCGGAGACGGTCGCCGCCCTGATCGTCGAACCGGTCGTCCAGGGAGCCGGAGGCATGCGCTGCCTGTGTCCCGGACTTTTCCGCAGGCTGCGCACCTGGACCCGGGAGCAGGGGGTCCTGCTGGTGGCCGACGAGATCATGACCGGGTTCGCGCGCACCGGCCCGATGCTGGCCTGCGACCATGCCGGGATCGTCCCGGACTTGCTGTGCCTCTCCAAGGGCCTCACCGCCGGGGCCGCGCCGATGTCCGCCGTGCTCTGCGGCGACGACATCTACCGGGCTTTCTACGGGGACTACGCATCGGGGCGCGCCTTCCTGCATTCGAACACCTACTCGGGGTATGCGCTGGGGGCGGCGGCCGCCGTGGCCGCGATGGCGGTCATGGAGGAGGAGGACATTTCCGGATCGGTGGTCCGGCGCGGTCCGGCCCTGTTGGGGCGCCTGGCGCAGGTGGCGGCCGCGACCGGGGCCTTGGCCAACCTGCGCGGCGTTGGCTTCGTGGCCGCCGCCGATCTCGTCGATCCCGCCACCGGCGAAGGATTTGCGCCGGAGCGGCGGATGGGCTACCGGGTCTTCCGGGAGGCGGTGCGGCGCGGCGCCTGGCTGCGTCCGCTCGGCGACACGATCTATTTCCTGCCGCCGCTGAACACCCCGGACGCCGTGCTCGACGACCTGGCGGAGATGGCCGAGGAGGCGATCCGCAAGGCGATCGCCATCCCATGACGGGCGCGAGCCTGCGTGCATTCGGGCATCATCCCTGATGGCCGGACGGGGTTTCCGGAAATCCGTCCTCGCCGATCAGCGGGACGAAGCGGCAGCCAATGCCTTGCTGAACCTCGATCCTATCGGGGCCGGTGCGGGTGGCGATGAGCATTTCCTGGAGATGGCGTTCGCCGCAGGGCATCACCAGGCGACCGCCCAGTCGGAGCTGCCCGGGCAGCGCTGGCGGGATGCGGGGAGCGGCGGCGGTGATCAGGATGGCGTCGAAGGGGGCGGCCTCGGGTACGCCCCGGCAACCGTCGCCGACACGCACCTCGACAAGGTCCGCGTAGGGGGTCTGCGAGAGGTTGTCCCGTGCGAAGTCCGCAACCTGGCCAATTCGTTCGACGGTGATGACGCGATGGCCCATGGCGGCGAGCACGGCGGCCTGATAGCCGGCGCCGGTGCCGATCTCAAGGACCTTGCACTGGGCCGTTCCCAGCTGTAACAGCTCGGTCATGTAGGCGACGATGTAGGGCTGGGAGATGGTCTGTCCGCAGAGGATCGGCAAGGGCGTGTCGGCGTAGGCGTGATCGAGATGCTCCTCCGGGACAAAGAGTTCACGCGGCACTTCGCCGATGGCGGCGAGCAGCGCCGCATCGGCAATGCCGCGCGGCACGAGCTGGCGCGTCACCATCCCTGCCCGGGCCGCAGCGAACGGATCGTGGAGAGGTAGGATCATGGGGCGAGGCACGACTGATGGGGGCGGGGGCCAAGGGTAATGGCATTACTCATCGTCTCATAATTGAATTTACATGCGAACGCTCAACGCTGAACACTCAACTCCCAACTCTCAACCAACGCTCCTCAGCCTTAAACGTTGAGCCTCTTGCGCATTTGCAGTGGGTGACTCACTCTCGTCCTCGACCTCGAATCTGTATGAAGTCATGCCTTTGCAGGCCCGGGATGAGGATCCGGCATCCGGTGTATAGTAGCGCCCGACGCATGGGCTGCCAAGCCAGGGTGGGAGAATTCGCGCGCGAGCACGAGGACGAGCGAAGCCGTGTGCAGCGTAGGAGCCCGCTCCCCTTGGCCGCCATCTTGTCCGGCGTAGTCCGCCGGTGGGCGGACGAAGTCGGAAGCTCGAAGAGCGACGGCTGGCGCGGGCGAATCGCTGTCTCCCGAAGAACCAAGCCGAGCACGAGGACGAGGACGAGGACGAAAGGAGGGCGATGGGGCAGCCCTGAAAGGGCGACAGATTTAGCCCAGGGCGTGAGCCCTGGGGTAGGCGCATCACCCCAAGGTCCAGAGCCCTGAAGGGCGAAAGACCGAGAACGAGCGAAAGGGAAGGGCATGGCGATGGCGACCGAGATGGGCCGCGGTTCGGCCCGCATCCTGCAGCTGGCTGACGGCGATGCGGATTCCCGCCTGGTGCCGGAAGACCTTGGTGCCGCCTATGCGTTGCTGCTCGATCTGAGCGGCGAAGGGCGCCCAGGCTTCGTGCTGACGCTGCCTGCGGATCCGACCCAGGCCGCGACGCTGACGGCGATGATGACCGTCCTCGGCCGCTACCGCGACCGGCTCCAGTCGGTCGCGGCCGACGGGGTGATCCATGAGATGCCGTATCCGCGCTGCCGCTATCTCCTGCGCGACCGCCTGGAGACGCCGCCCGGCGATTGGGCGGCCCTGGCCGACTGGGCCAATGCCCGGCTGTCGCGGGAGCTGCCGACGCCGGAGATCTACCTGCAGCCAGATGACTGCGGGCTCTGGGCGGGCCGTGTGCAGGTTTCCCTGTCGCCGCTGCCCTTCCTGCTCTACTGGCTGCTGGCGCTGCGCTGTCGCAACAGCCTGCCCTGGCTCCGGGGCGAGGAGGCGTTGACGGAGGAGCTGCGCGCCTTTGCGGCCTCGACCACGCGCGAGGTCATGCCAGCGCGGCCGGAGCCCGAGGAGATGACCCTGCCTGCGGTTGCCGCGGCGCTCGACGACCTCTGCGCCATGCTCGCCGCGGCCATCGCCCTCGACCAAGGCCGCGAATGTTGCCTGCCCGTCCAGGGCCTCGCCACCTATGGGCTGGCCCTGACGCCGGAGCGCGTCACCTGCCCGCGCAACTACAGCTGATCCTCTCATGTCGTCGCCGATTCCTTGACATGCCCTTCCCCGGGTTGTATGATCGCGTCCGCCCATCATCTCAGCATGATGTGGTTTTGCGGAAACAGGATGGGCCGGCACGAAGGGTATGGGCAGCGCCATGGGTGAGGATGGATGCTCGGCAAGGGGAGGGGATGCGCCGCGGACGGATGCCATGGCCGTGGCCGTAGCCGAAGCGCTGGCGGGGGTGCGCCTGGGCCATGGCGGCCCGTTCGGGGCGGTGGTGGTACGGGCCGGTGAGATCGTCGCCCGGGCCCACAACCGGGTGGTGGCCGACAGCGACCCGACTGCCCACGCCGAGGTCTTGGCGATCCGGGCGGCGGCCTCGGCGCTGGGCCGCTTCGAGCTTTCCGACTGCGACCTCTACACGACCTGCGAGCCCTGCCCCATGTGCCTGGCCGCCATCCATTGGGCCCGCCTGCGCAGCGTCCGCTACGGCGCCACCCGCGAGGATGCGGCGGCGGCGGGATTCGACGACGGCAAGCTCTACGACATCCTGGCCGGGCGGCAGGCTGCGGCCGTGCCGATGGCCCAGGCCGACGCCGAGGCCTGCCGCGAGCCCTTCCGCGCCTGGATGGCCAAGGACGACCGGATGCCCTACTGATTCCAATTAAAAGCCAAATGCAGGTCTTGCCACGAAGGACACGAAGAGCGCGAAGGGTTGCA
>CAZBDL010000051.1:0-12541 GCA_964490525.1 uncultured Victivallales bacterium
GCCGCGATCGTCGCGGCCGTGCACCGCTTCCGCCAGGAGCGTGGCGGCTGACCCGTCCCGGCACCTGGCGCATTTTTCCGTCATTTCCGCAGGCATCCACGACAATCGCACCATATCCAGACACAGAAAGGATATCCGTCGATGAAGAAGATCAACTATCTGGACACGTCCTTCCGCGACGGCTTCCAGTCCTGCTACGGGGCGCGCGTGAAGACGGCGGACTTCCTGCCGGCGCTGAAGGCGGCGGCGGAGGCCGGCACGCGGCGCTTCGAGATCGGCGGGGGCGCCCGCTTCCAGAGCCTCTACTTCTACTGCCAGGAGGACGCCTTCGAGATGATGGACACGTGCCGGGCGGCGGTGGGCCCGGAGATCGACCTGCAGACGCTCTCGCGGGGCGCCAACGTGGTCGGGCTGATCTCGCAGTCGCGCGACATCATCGAGCTGCATGCCAAGATGTTCAAGAAGCACGGCGTCTCCACCATCCGCAACTTCGACGCGCTCAACGATGTGCGCAACCTCGACCACTCCGGGCGCTGCATCCACCAGCACGGCCTGCGCCACCAGGTGTCGGTGACGCTGATGTCCCTGCCTCCGGGGTCGGACGCCGGCTACGCGCATTCCCCCCAGTTCTACCTCGATTCCCTGAAGAAGATCCTCGATGCGGGCATCCCGTTCGCCAGCGTCTGCTTCAAGGACGCCTCCGGCACGGCCACGCCGCGGGTGGTGCACGAGACGGTCAAGGGTGCCAGGAAGATGCTGCCCGCGGGGATCGAGATCGAGGTCCACACGCACAGCACGGCGGGGGCGGGCGAGAGCTGCTACCTGGCGGCGATCGAGGCGGGGGCGGACACCATCGACCTGTGCATGCGCCCGGTCAGCGGCGGCACCGGGGCGCCGGACATCCTGACCATGTGGCACCTGCTGAAGGGGACGGGGTACACGCTGGACATCGACTACGAGAAGATCCTGAAGGCGGAGGAGGTCTTCATCGCGTGCATGGAGAAGTACTTCATGCCGCCGGAAGCCCTGGAGACGAACCCGTGGATCTCGCTTTCGCCGATGCCGGGCGGGGCGCTGACCGCGAACACGCAGATGATGCGCGACAACAACTGCCTGCATCTCTTCCCGCAGGTCATCAAGGAGATGCGCGAGGTCGTCGAGCGCGGCGGCTTCGGCACCTCCGTGACGCCGGTCTCGCAGTTCTACTTCCAGCAGGCCTTCAACAACACCGTCCAGGGCAAGTGGAAGAAGATCGCCGACGGCTACGGCAAGATGGTTCTCGGCTATTTCGGGCGCACGCCGGCCGAGCCGGACGCCGAGATCGTGCGGATCGCCGCCGAGCAGCTCGGCCTGCAGCCGACCACCGAGGACGTCCATGACATCAACGACCGCAACCCGAAGCTGGGCGTCAAGGCGATGACCGCCAAGCTCCAGGCGGCGGGCCTGCCGGTGACCGACGAGAACCTCTTCATCGTGGCGACCTGCGAGGACAAGGGCATCGAGTTCCTGCAGGGCAAGAAGCCGCTCGGCATCCGCTACGTCGAGGCATCGAAGAAGGAGGAGCCCAAGGAGAAGCTTGCGGCCAAGGCGGTTCCGGCCGCCGCGCCAGCCCCGGCCGAGGCCAGCTATGTGGTGACCGTCGAGGGCAAGGCCTTCCAGGTGCACGTGGCGGCGGGCGGGGCGACAACGGTGGCCGCCGCGCCGGTGGCCCCGGCTGCCGCGCCACAGGCGGCGAAGGCCCCGGTGGTGCCCGGCGGCCAGGCTGTCGACATCGTCGCGCCGATGCCAGGCACGGTCGCCAAGCTGGTCGCCAACGAGGGCGACACGGTGGCGGCCGGTGACACGATCCTGGTGCTTGAGGCGATGAAGATGGAGGTCCAGGTCAAGACCGAGCGCGCTGGCGTCGTCGCCGAGATCCTGGTGGCCCAGGGCGACACAGTGGCGGCCAGCGAGGCGATAGCCGTGCTGGAGGTGCGTTGAGCCATGGCATCGCAAGGACGCATCCTGCTGCTGTTGGTCGGGCTGGCGCTGGCACTGGCGACGGTGCCGCGCCTGGCGGCTGTCGTGGCGGCGGAACTACCGCCCGAGGCCGTGCCCGCCGTCGCCGCCATGCCGGGAACACCTGCGGCGCTGCCGCTGGTCTATGCCAGCGTCGACGACGAGCTTTTCGCCTGGCGCCAGGAGGCCGACGGCGCTTGGGCCATGCGCTATGTTGGCGGGCGGCCGGCGCGGATCTATTCCTGGTCCATCAAGCGTGGCCAGGACCTGCTGCCCGGGCGCGAGGTGATGGTGCTGTCGATTCCCGGGCGCAGTTCGGCGCATGTCCATGTCGGGGTGGCGGGCCGGGTGTCCTGGCTGGCGGATCTCCAGCCGGCGATGACGATCGCACCGGGACAGGAGGTCTTCCGGCTAATTCCTGTCGTGGCCTATCATGATTCGCTGGACGCGGCGGACGAGGGAGCGGTGGCGAAGGGGCTGCCGCCGTGGCGCGAGATGTTCACCGGCCTCTGGCAGAGCACGGGCATCTATGATGTGTACCGGCAGTCGACGGAGAGCTTCGGCAAGACCTGGACGCTGGGGCTGGGCCGGATGATCATGATCGCCGTCGGGCTGGTGCTGCTGGCGCTGGCGATCTTCAAGGGGTTCGAGCCGCTGCTGCTGGTGCCGATCGGCTTCGGGGCGGTGCTGGTGAACATCCCGCTGGCGGGGATCGGCGGTCCGGACGGCCTGCTCGGCATGGTCTACGCCATCGGCATCGCCACCGGCGTCTTCCCGCTGCTGATCTTCATGGGGGTCGGGGCGATGACCGACTTCGGGCCGCTGATTGCGAATCCGAAGACGGCGCTGCTCGGGGCGGCGGCGCAGTTCGGCATCTTCTTCGCGCTGCTCGGGGCTCTGGTCATCTCGAAGTTCGTCCCGGGCATCGGGTTCGACCTCAAGGACGCGGCCAGCATCGGCATCATCGGGGGGGCGGACGGGCCGACGGCAATCTACCTGACCAGCCAGCTTTCGCCGCGGCTGCTCGGGGCGATCGCGGTGGCGGCGTACTCCTACATGGCGCTGGTGCCGATCATCCAGCCGCCGATCATGAGGCTGCTGACCACGGTCGAGGACCGCAAGATCCGCATGAAGCAGCTGCGCCATGTCTCGAAGCTCGAGAAGGTTTGCTTCCCGATCCTCATCACGTTGCTCTGCGCGCTGCTGCTGCCGGATGCCGCGCCGCTCATCGGCATGCTCATGTTCGGCAACCTGATGCGCGAGTGCGGCGTCGTCGAGCGCCTCAGCCAGACCGCCCAGCACGCCCTCATCAACATCGTCACCATCTTCCTCGGACTCGCCGTCGGCTCCAAGCTTTCGGCCGACAAGTTCCTCTCCCTCGAGACCCTCGGCATCCTCGTCCTCGGGGTGATCGCCTTCGGCGTCGGCACGGCGGCGGGCGTCCTCTTCGGACAGCTCATGAAGAGGATGTCGGGCGGCCAGGTCAACCCGCTCATCGGGGCGGCCGGGGTCTCGGCGGTGCCGATGTCGGCGCGGGTGGTCAACAAGGTCGGCCTCGAGGCGGATTCCCACAACTTCCTGCTGATGCACGCCATGGGGCCGAATGTCGCAGGGGTGATCGGCTCGGCCGTCGCCGCCGGCGCCCTGCTCAAGAGCCTGGCGATGCTCTAGGCTGAGGCTAGACGCCGGCCTGCCAGCCGGTGGCCATCAGGGCGTAGATCGCCTTGGCCGAGATGTCCGGGGCGGTGATCCGCTCAAGGGTGTCGCCGGCCTTGAGCTTCTGCGAAATCCGCGCCAGCAGGCGCAGGTAGGCCTCCTGCTCCCCGGCGGGCGCCCCGATGAAGACGATGACCCGCACCGGCACGTTGTCCATGCATTCGTAGTCGGCGACGGGATGGTCGCAGACGCCGATGAAGAGGTGCAGCCGGGACAGCTCGCGGATGCGGACGTGGGGGATGGCGATGCCGCGGCAGATGCCGGTGCTCATCATCTCCTCGCGCTGCCAGATGGCCTTGGCCAGGCAGTCGCGGGCGACGCCCGCATGCGCGGCAGCGTACACGGCCAGTTCGTCAAGCACCTCCTGCTTGCTGCGTCCATGCAGGCGCAGGATGGCGTCGGGCTTCAGGTAGTCCTGCAACATGGCGGGGGGAATCCTTGCTTGGGGCGTCAGCTGGCGGCCTTCTCGCCGGGGGTGGCCGGGAGGGGGCGGACATAGAAGGGGAGGGCGCCGAGGGCGTTGCCATCGACGGCGAGGTCGACGCGGTATTCGCCGAAGGCGGCGAGCTTGAGCTGCTGGATGTTGATGACGAGGTTGACGGCGGCGGTGACCTGGCGTTCGCCCATGCGGACCTGGAGCGCGCCCTCCATGTCGGGGATGACCTTGCGGCCGTCGGCATCGATCAGGCTCAGGCGCAGGCGGTGGTCGCCAGCCTCGACCTGGGAGAAGCGGAGGCGGACGGCGACCGAGCAGTGCTGGTGGACGACCGGCACCTGGCGGGCGAAGATGCTATCGAACGCGCCCAGCAGGTTGAGCTTGCCGCCGCTGTCGGTGGCGGCATCGCAGAGGACAAGGACCTCGACGTTCATGCGGGTTCTCCGGGAGTGGGGCAGGGAGGATCGCGACCAAGAGGGAATCTACCCCCTTGGGGAATTCCTGCTAGTGGCGAAGAGGAAAAAGCCGGGCTGCCGCCGTCGCCGTCCTACTTCGGCATCTTCTCGGAATACTTGCCGAGGCCCTTCGGGTCGAAGAGGGTCAGGGTGGTCGTGTAGGCCGTGTCGCGGACGGTGATCTCGATGGTGAGGTTCTCCTCGGCATCGGCCAGCAGGCCCAGGTCCAGCGCCGTGAGCTTGATGTCCATCTTGCCCTTCTTGTTGTCGTACTTGAAGTTGCCGAGGATGTCGGTCGCCGCCAAATCCTTCACTGCCTTCTTCAGGGCATAGATGGTGGCCCCGGTGGCGCTGTCGACCTTCTGGGTGGCGGTGACCAGGGCGGTGGCGTCCTTGTCGACCAGGGCGGTGTCGGTGCTGTCGAGCAGGCGGATGCGGATGGTGTCGCCGGGGGCATAGCTGAAGCCGGGGGAGGCGAGGTAGAGGGTGAGCTGGGCGGCATCGAGGCCCGCCCCCTTGCGGGTCAGCTTGGCCTTGGCGCAGGCGAAGCCGGTGTTGCGGTAGCCGGTGAGGACGGTGAACTTGCCCTTTTCGCCGAGGTACTCCTTGATGCGGCCGCCCATGCCGCCGAGGTCGAGCAGGTTGAGCAGTTCGCCGGGGACGGCGTCGGTCAGGGTGTCCTTGCTCGTCTTGATCTTGATCTGCTGCTTGTCGGCGTAGATCTTGACGTCGTGAACGACCGGGGTGACCTCGGTCGGGGCGCTCTTGTAGGTGAAGAGGACGGGGCTCTTCTGGATCAGGGTGCCGGCGGGCAGGGCGATGTCGGCGCCGCCCAGGGCGACGCGGAAGGTGTCGGCGGTCGGGGCGAAGGCGTTGCCGAGGGTGCGGTCGGCGTTGTAGAGGATGGTGGCGGACCAGGAATCGCTACCCGGCTTGCCGGTCTTGAAGGCCTGCTTGAGGACGAAGAAGTTGGCGGCGAGGCTTTTGGTGTCGCCACCGTTCGGGCCCATGACGATGAACTCGGCGTCGAGGGTGATGGTCTGGTCGGGATCGGGGTCGGAGTCGGTGGCGGTGAAGGTCACTGGATAGATGCCGAGCGGGGCGGTGGGGGTGCCGGAGAGCTCGCCGGTGCCGGCGTTGTAGGCGATGCCGTCGGGCAGGCCCGCAGCGGCATAGGCCATGGTCGTGCCGTTCTCGGCCGCAACCAGGATGTCGGGCGTATTGGTGTAGGGGAGATGGCGGATGCCGGCGGGCAGGCCGGTGAAGTTCCAGTACAGGTTGCTCGCGGCGGACGGGGCGATGATGATGCGCTGGGTGATCCGGAGCAGGGTCTCGCCGTCGTCTGCGGTCACCTCGACCAGGAAGGTGCCGGCCTCGGTCGGCGTGCCCGTGGCCGCGCCGGTGACGGTGTCGAAGGTCAAGCCCGGCGGCAACCCTGAGGAGGAGTAGGTCACCGGGGTGGCGGCGGCATCGGCAGTCAGATAGACGTCCTCGTAGTAGGAGCCGACCTCGCCGTTGTCGAAGACCAGGGTGGTGAAGCGGAAATTCCCTTCCGCCGGCAGCACGGTCAGGGGCAGGAGCTTGACCGTCTTGCTGTCGTCGGCCTGGTCGTACGCCGTCATGGCGACAAAGAACGTGCCCGGTTCGCTCGGGGTGCCGGAGACCAGGCCGGTCGCCCCGTTCAGGCTCAGGCCGAGGGGCAGGCCATCGGTGATGTAGGTGAAGGGGCCGGTGCCGCCGGCCGCCGCCAAGGTCACGGCATAGGCTTGGCCGACCGTCCCGTCCGGCAAGGCCTCGGTGGTGAAGTGGACCGCGGGGCTGCCGCCGCCGCCCGCCGCGTTGATCTTGAGGGTGATGGGAAGGTCGATGAAGCCATCGTCATCGGTGGCCTGGAAGATCATCGAGGCGTTGGCCGTGGCCGTGGGGATGCCGGTGATGTAGCCGGTGGCGGTATCCAGGGCGAGTCCGGCCGGCATGGGATCGGAGCCGGGGGCAAGGCCAAAGGTCACCGCGCCCGTCGCATTCGCCACCACCAGGCGCACATTGTAGTTGCTGTTGGTCGTCCCCTCCGGCATGTCCACGGTGAGGAACCGGAACACGCCAGGAGCGGCCATGGCCGACAGGGCCAGTCCAAGGCAGGTCAATATCGCCATGGCCTGACGGAAAGCTCGAACCGAGGTGGTCTTCATGATTCGTCTCCTTGGGCATTGGCTCTTGTCTTGTCCTGGGCAATGGAACCCGAAACGGTCCACCGGACCCAACACTATGATAGCACAAGGTCGACAAAAAATCAAGCTGGATTTGGCGAAAACAACGGATTTGGCGGATCAGGAGCCCGTTTCGCCTTGCTGCCTGTCGTCGGCCGTCTTCTTCAGGCTTCGGTCCTCTTGGGGCGGAGCTGGGGGAAGAGGATGATGTCGCGGATGGACTCGGCGCCGGTGAGGAGCATGACCAGGCGGTCGATGCCGATGCCCATGCCGCCGGCGGGGGGCATGCCGTGCTCGAGGGCGACGAGGAAGTCCTCGTCGATGACGCCGGCGACCTCGCCCTTGGCGGCGCGGGCGGCCTGTTCGGTGAAGCGGCGGCGCTGCTCGATGGGGTCGTTCAGCTCGGAATAGCCGGGAGCGATTTCCTGGCCGTTGATTTCCAGCTCGAAGACGTCGACGCAGGCCGGGTCGTCGGGGCAGGCCTTGGCCAGCGGCACCAGTTCGGCGGGGAGGCGGGTGACGAAGGTCGGCTGGATGAGGGTCGATTCGATCAGCTTCTCGTAGACTTCGTGGGTGACTTCGACATCGGACATGTCGGGGGTGATGGCCAGGCCCTTGGCGGCGGCGCGGCGGCGGCGCTCGGCGGCGTCGACCTCGTACCAGTCGGCGCCCAGGTGCTCGCGGACGAGGTCGCGGTAGGCGACCCGCCGCCAGGGCGGGGTCAGGTCGATGACGCGGTCCTCGCCATGGTGGACGTGGAGCGTGCCGAGGACGTTTCGGGCGATGGCGACGACCATGCCCTCGACCAGGTCGGCCATGGTTTGGCAGTCGCCGTAGGCTTGGTAGATCTCGATCATCGTGAATTCGGGGTTGTGGCGGCGGCTGATGCCTTCGTTGCGGAAGTTGCGGTTCAACTCGAAGATCTTCTCGAAGCCGCCGACGAGCAGGCGCTTGAGGTACAGCTCCGGGGCGATGCGCAGGAACATCGGGGCATGCAGGGCCTCGTAGAAGGTCTCGAACGGGCGGGCCGCCGCGCCGCCCGCCAAGGGCTGGAGCATCGGTGTCTCGACCTCGGTGAATCCCTTCTCCTCCAGGTGCCGGCGAATTTCGCGGACGATGCGGAAGCGGCGCTGGAAAAGCTCGCGGGAGGCGGGATTGACGATCAGGTCGAGGTAGCGCTGGCGGTAGCGCTGCTCGACGTCGGTCAGCCCATGCCACTTCTCGGGCAACGGGCGGAGGGACTTGGCGAGCAGGGTGAAGGCGGCGACCTTGACGGTCAGCTCGCCGGTGCGGGTGACGAACAGCTCGCCGTCGGCCCCGACCAGGTCGCCGAGGTCGAGGTCCTGGAAGCGCGCGAACGCCTCTTCGCCGAGGACATTGCGCTGCACATACACCTGGAGGCGCCCGCTCTCGTCGCGCAGGTCGCCGAAGATCGCCTTGCCCATGGCCCGGCAGGCGGTCAGGCGCCCGGCGATGCGCACCGTCGGCGCGGGTTCCGGGGGGGGGGCGTTCTCCCCCGCCGGCCACCGCGCCCGGGCGGCGGCGACCGTCACGCGTCCGGGAAAGGCCGCGCCATATGGCTCGTGGCCGGTTTCGCGCCACGCCTGCGCCTTGCGGGTGCGCTGGGCCAGGAAATCCTCGGGCCGGGGATCGTCGGGGAGAGGGGCGGGAACATTGGTCATGGGGCGGCGTCCGGGGTCGGGGGCTCGGCTTCGGGCGGGGGGGAAGGTGCCTCGACCGTATCTTCGGGGAGGAAGACGGGGTCGGCCGACGGCTTCGCGGGGGGCATCGGCATGCCGTCCTTCTCCACATAGTCGACGTCCTTCAGCGCCTTGCGGCCGCCGACCACCAGCACCGTCCCTTCCTGCGGGTCGCGGACCAGCTGCGGGGAGACGTCGGTGCGCACGAAAACCGCCTTCTCGTCCAATTCGGCATTGTGGTCGAAGAGGAAGTAGGAAAAGACCTGGGGACTGATCTGGATGAGGATGTGGATGCGGCTCAGGCCGTCGACCTCCGACTGCGGCGGGAAGTGGCCGATGTCATGGCCCAGGCGGACGACCCCGTAGATGTAGCGGTCGTCGTCGATGATCAGCGAATAGACCTTGTTGATGCCGTCGTAGAAGGTCACGATGCGGGCCCGGCGGGTGGCGACGGTCTTGCTGTCCTCCTGCCGGAGCATGATGTCGGGGACGCCGATGATGCGTTCCCAGACGGGATTGCCATTGACGACCGTGAAGTTGAGGGTGTTGGACTCGTATTCCTGGGGCAGCATGGCATGGCGGAGGACCGCCTTGACGGTGTGGCGGCCCAGTTTGTCGATGAGATAGAGGCGGGAGAGGGGGACGACGACCTCCACCGTGGCGCCGGGCTTGACGATGGTGCCCTGGACAGGGTTGTGGCCTTGGGCGGACGTACGCGTGAGGACCCGTTCACCGCTCGGGTTGTCGATCCAGAATTCGAGTTCGCCGTGGAGCTCCTCCGATTCGCCGAAGACGAGGGTGCGTCCGGTGTAGTTGCGCATCTCGACGCGGGCATAGATGTTCTCGAACTGGAGGTAGCTGGTGCGGTCAAGGGCGAAGCGCAGGCCGACCTGGGCCTGGGCCACGGTGGCGCCGAGCAGCAGGACGGCGCCGGCGGCAAGGAGAGGGAAGCGGCGATGGTTCATGGGGCGGAGACCTTCTCTTCAGGGCCGATCCGGGCGAGAATCCGTGCGGCGACGGCGGCGGGATCGATGGCGGCATGGCAGCGGCTTGGGCGGTGCTGACAATATCTCCGGAAGCAGGGATTGCAATCGGTTTTGGCCTGGAAGACAGCGTGTTCCGGGCCGTAGGGGCCGGTGCGGGCGGGATCGGTGGCGCCGAAGAGGGCGAAGACGGGAATGCCGAGGGCGGCGGCCAGGTGCATCGGCCCGGTGTCATTGCAGAGCATGGCCCGGCAGCGCCGGATCACGCCGGCGAGGGCCGCCATCGGGGTCGCTCCCGCGAGGTTCGCGGCGGCGGGGCCGACGGCCCTGGCGATGCGCTCGGCGACCGTGGCCTCGTCGCCCGTGCCGAGGATCAGGAAGTGCAGGTTCGGGCGGGCGGCGGCGACCTCCCGGAGGACGGCGACGAAGAAGTCCGGCGGCCATTGCTTGGTCGGCCAGCGTGCGCCGGGAACGACGGCGAGGCAGGGGGCGTCGGGTGGCATGCCGCGGGCCGCCAGGATGGCCGCGCCGGCCATGTCGCCGGCCGGATCGCCGGTCAGCTCCCAGCGGGGCGGCGGCGGCTGGGGGCAGCCGACGGCGGCGGCGGCCAGATGCCGGTTGCGGTCGACGGCGTGGACGATGCCGTCCGGAACCGCGATCCGGCGGTGATAGGCGAGGGTGGCCAGGCGCTCCCGGGGGCGGGCGAAGCCAATGACCTCGGCATGCCGCACCAGGCTGGCGCAAGCAGCGCTGCGCAGGAGGCCCTGGAAGTCAATCACCAGGTCGTAGGGGTGCCGCCGCAAGGCCCCGGCCAGCCGCCGGAAGCCGCCGGGAAAGCCACGCAGCGAGCCGAGCCGCCGCCGCTCGAAGGGGATGACCTCGGCAATGGCGGGATGGAGCCGCGGCAAGGACAGGAAGGCGTCGCCGCACAGCCAGTCGATGCGCCAGCCAGGACGCTCGTCGGCGAGCAGGGAGACGGCGGGAAAGGCATGGAGGATGTCGCCGAGGCTGCTGATCTTGACGACCAGGATCCGGCCGTCGGGACGTTCCGGGGAATGCCTTGGCTGGGCCATGGGGCCTGCTCCCTCGACGGCGGCGCGGCTCAGTTTCCGCGTTCGAGGCGGAGGGCGAGGCGATCCGGCAGGCCGGCGGCGCGGATCTTCGCCTGGGCCGCGGCGATGTCGTAGGGCAGGCGGTAGCGGATGACCACCTTCGCCTCGTCGTCGTAGATCGCGAAGGAGGCGCGCGGGTCGCGGTTGCGCGGCTGGCCGACGCTGCCGATGTTGATCAGGTACTTCCAGCCATTCTGCATGTCGATGCGGATGCTGTCATCCGCCTTGTCGTCCTCCGGCGGCGCCCCCGGCTTCGGCGCCCCGCGCCAGATCTCCATCTCCTCGACCGGGTTCTCGGCGCCCAAGGTCAGCGGCTTCTTGCAGAAGGCGATCGGCACATGCGAGTGCCCGCAGAAGCAGAGCTGGGTGAACTGGTAGGAGAAGTTGTCGGTCGCGTGGTGCACGTCGAAGATGTAGCCCCAGGCCTCCGGCGAGTCGAGGGTGGCATGGACCAGGGTGATGCTGGTGCCGCGGATGGTCATCTTGTAGCGGATGTCTGCCAGCCACTTGCGCTGCCCCTCGGTGAGCTGGCTTTTTGTCCACAGCACCGCCGCCCGGGCATGCGGGTTGAAGCCCACCATCTCCTCGTCTTCGTTGGAGACGTACTCGTCGTGGTTGCCCTTGACGACGGCGACGAGGTTGAGTCCGCGCATCAGCTCGAGGCATTCGGCGGGGTTGGCGTTGTAGCCGACGATGTCGCCGAGGCAGATGTACTGCTCGACATTCTGCTCCCGGCACTTGGCCAGCACCACCTCCAGGGCCTCGAGGTTGGCGTGGATGTCGCTGAGGATGGCGTATTTCATGGGCTTGTGATCACCTGCTGGCAAGCTTGCGGCTCATGTCGGGGAGATGGTGGCCAACCCCCCAACATAGCACACTATCCGGGGACGACAAATCGCCTTCTCAGGAGACGGCGACAATGGCGTTGACGGGATGCCCGGCGAGGCGGCGCCGTCCGTCGAGGAAGGCCAGTTCGACAACGAACTCGATGCCCTGGATGGTGGCGCCGAGCTGGCCGATCAGGCGCGCGGCGGCTTCGGCGGTGCCGCCGGTGGCGAGCAGGTCGTCGACCAGCAGGACGCGGTCGCCCGGGCGCAGGGCGTCCTGGTGGATCTCGATCGTGGCCGAGCCGTATTCCAAGTCGTAGGAGGCTGCGATGGTCTGGTACGGCAGCTTGCCCTGCTTGCGCACCGGCACCAGGCCGCAGCCCAGGCGCAGGGCCAGCGCGGCCCCGAAGATGAAGCCCCGCGACTCGATCCCGGCGACCAGGTCCGGCGGGTTGCCAAGGTGGCGCGCGGCCATGAGTTCGACGGTCTCCGCGAAGAGGGCCGCGGACTGAAGCACCGGCGTGATGTCCTTGAAGATGATCCCCGGCTTCGGGAAGTCGGGGATGTCGCGGATGGCGGCGCGGATGGTCTCGGCGCTCATCGGGGCGTCCTCCTGTTGGCGTGGCGGTGAGGGGAAAGAGTCGCGGCGACGGCGATAAGCCGGATTCTGTCTCCCGGCGAACCGGGATGGCAACCATCTATCTGTGCGGCCAGTACCCGGGACTCGGACGCGGCGGGCCGCCGCTCGTCCCCTATTTGGCCTTGCTCCGGGAGGGGTTTGCCCTGCCCCGTCGCTCTCGCTTCGGGCGGTGGGCTCTTACCCCACCGTTTCACCCTTGCCCCGGGACGGGCCCGGGGCGGTTTGTTTTCTGTGGCACTTTCCTTTCCGCGGCGTGTCGTCCGCGGCATCCCGGGTTGCGCCTTGCGGCCTCCCCGGGACTCCCTGCCCTGTGGAGTCCGGACTTTCCTCCCCGGAGCCGCCCGGAGGCGGCGCCGGAGCGGTTGCCTGCCGTCGTCGCGGCCGGTACCATAGCCGCCGGAGGGGCAAATTGAAAGCCGCTTGTCGCCGGGGCATGCGGGCGGTATCTTTCGCCTCCGCAGCAACCC
>CAZBDL010000052.1:0-12531 GCA_964490525.1 uncultured Victivallales bacterium
CCCCCCAGCACGCACACGTCCACCGCCGCGATCACCGGCACCATCCGGCCCGGCTCGTGAACCACCACCGGCATCATCTCATGTTGGGATTTCTTCATCCGCGTCCCCAGCGATGCTCCGTTCCCGGCCTGCCATCATCCGTCCGCGACGCTACCGCCGCCAAACCTTCTTGTCAAGACCATCGGCAGGCCCATGGGCTTGATCCGGAAGGACCGTCAACCAGTGGCCGCAGCCCCTCCCCGAACGGGGTGCCAGGCTAGACGAACAGGGTCGTGCCGCTCTCCTTGGCGAGGGCCGCGAAGGCGGCCACGCCGACAACCTCGTCGACGCTTTCGAGCAGCTCCTCGCGGGCAAGTCCCATGACGTCCATGGCCATCTCGCAGGCGACGAAGCGGACGCCAAGCTGGCGCGCCTGGACGATCAGGCCGGGCAGGTTTGGCGCCCCCTTCGTGGCCATGACGTGCCGCATCATCGCGGTGCCCATGCCGAGCATGTGCATCTTCGACAAGGCCAGCTTTCGGGCGCCGCGCGGCATCATCCAGCCAAACATCCGGCTGAGCAGGTCCTTGCGCACCGGCGGCGGCGCTTCCTTGCGCAGCACATTCAGGCCCCAGAAGGTGAAGAAAAGCGTCACCTTGGTGCCCAGCGTCGCCAGGCCCGTGGCAATGATGAACGCCGCCATGACCTTGTCCAGGTCATTGCTGAAGACGACAATCGCCGCCGTCTCGTCCTGGCGGCCCGGCGCGGCGCCGCATGCGGGCACCGCGGGCACCGCCGCGCCGCCGATGCGCAGGACCAGGTCCAGCGTCTCGTCGGCGACCTGTGCGGAGACGATCTCATGCCCGGACGCCACGCACCAGGGGCGGACGTCGGCCAGGAAGCCGGGTGCGGCCTTGATGCGGAGCAGGCACCCGCAGCCGAGCTCATCGATCGCCTGGCGGATCCTGACGATTGGGCCGGGACACTGCATGCCGCGCACATCGACCGTGGCGGCGACCTCGCCGTCCCCTGGCGAAACACCGCCTTGAGCCGCCGCACCGGGTGGCGGAGAAGCGGCCGGAGGAGAGGCCGGCAGGCCCGTCTCACCCGGATGGAAGAGGGCATGGGTCAACATGCCGCCGCCCAGGTTGGCGGCGCGGAAGCCGTTCTCCTTGAGGATCCGCTCGGCGATCCAACCGCGCAGGCCCAGCTTGCAGAAGGCGACGATCAGGCGATCCTTCGGGAGCTCGTGCAGGCGCTGGCGCAGGCTGCCCAGCGGGATCGGCGTCGCCCCCGGCATCGGGGACAGCTCAATCTCCGCCGACTCGCGCACGTCCAGCAGCAAGGCCCCCGCCGGAATGACGTCTGGCGTGATGTAGTCCGTCAGCCCCTCGAGGATGTTCGTCGCCACCATCCCGGCATAGTTGACCGGATCCTTCGCCGAGCCATACGGCGGCGCATAGCACAGCTCCAGCTCGGCCAGCTCGCGCACCGTCATCCCCGCCTTCATGGCGGTGGCGATGACGTCGATGCGCTTCTCCACCCCTTTGGCCCCGACGCACTGCGCCCCGAGGATGCGCCCGTCCTCGGCGAAGAGCAGCTTCAGGTTGAGCGTCGCCGAACCCGGGTAGTAGGCGGCATGGCTCTGGGGATGCAGGTAGACCTTGCGGTAGGGCCGCCCGGCCGCCTTCAGCCGTCGTTCGGTCGCGCCGGTGCCGGCCGCGGTCAGCGAGAAGAGCTTGAGGACGGACGTGCCGAGCGATCCTTCGTACACCTTGTTGCCGCCCAGCGCGTTCTCGGCGGCGATCCGGCCCTGCCGGTTGGCCGGGCCGGCCAGGGGAATCATCGTCTGCCCCCCCAGCGCCAGGTCGTTCACGGCGATGACGTCGCCCACCGCATAGATGTCGGGGTCGCTGGTGCAGAGGTGGTCGTCGACCGCGATCCCGCCCCGCTCCCCCAGGGCCAGGCCGCACCCCGCCGCCAGTTCGGCGTTCGGACGCACGCCGATCGACATCACCACGAAGTCCGCCGCCACCGATTCCCCGCCGCCCAGCACCACCGCCAGGCCATCCGGGCCGCGGCGGATCGCCTCCACGCCCGTCCCCAGGCGCAGGGCCACCCCCTTCGCACACAGCTCCTGGGCCAGCGGCCGCGCCATCTCCGCGTCGAGCGAGGGCAGCACCTGGGGCAGTTTCTCGACCAAGGTCACGGCCAGCCCGCGCTCCACCAGGTTCTCCGCCACCTCCAGCCCGATGAACCCGCCGCCGACCACCACCGCCCGGCGCGCCCCGGCCTCGATCCGGGCCATGATCCGGTCCATGTCCGGAATCGTCCACAGCGGCAGGACATCCGGGTCGTCGATCCCCGGCAGGTCCGGACGCAGTGGCCGCGAGCCCGTCGCCAGGATCAGCTTGTCGTAGCGCTCGGCCCGCTCCTCGCCCGTCCGCAGGTCCTTCACCGTCAAGCTCTTGTTCGCCCGGTCGATGGCCACCGCTTCGTGCCGGACCCAGGCGTCGATCGCCGTCCGCGCCTTCAGCTTCTCCGGCGTCATCACCAGCAGTTGCTCGCGCTCCGGAATGACCCCGCCGACATGGTACGGCAGGCCGCAGTTGGCGAAGGAGATGTACTCCCCGCGCTCGACCAGCACGATCTCCGCCCGCTCGTCCAGGCGCCGCGCCCGCGCCGCCGCGCTGGCCCCGCCAGCCACCCCGCCGACAACGATCATCCTCATGACGCATCCTCCTTGCCATGTATCAGTTGCAAATGACGTTCCATGCATTCGAAGACCTTCAGGAAATCGGGATTGCGGACGAAGCAGAACTTGCTCACCCCCTCGCGGCGGCACCCGACCAGCCCCGCATCCACCAGGATCTTGAGCTGCTGCGACATCTGCGACTGGCTGCAGCCCAGCCGCCCATGCAGCTCGCCCACCGTCAGCTCCCCGTCCCGTAGCGCCTGCATCGCCCCCAACCGCACCGGATGCGCCAACGCATGCAGCACCCGCGCTGCCGAACCCAGCTCCCGTGACGTCAGCATATGCCATCCCTCTGTATATTGGTTTATTCTTGTATTATAATAATATAATATTTCAGCCATGCAAGCCCTCCCCTCAGATATTTTTTTTCACCCCGACAAAACCACCAGTTAAACACTAACTTGTTGATGCTCAGGTATTTATTTTCTTACCTGTAAGAATCCATGACCTGCGGCGGTCCCTCTAGGAACGCCAATCGTTCGCCTCGACTGATTCCCACGGCATGTCGTAAGCCTCGCCCGCGTCAGTCCGTGTTGGGTAGGGTGTCCTTGTCCATCCATGTGCCCCCGCAAGGATACCACGATGTCCTTCCCGTCGTCAATGAGTTCATTGAATTGGGGGTGGGGGATCGTTCAGGGTTGAGCGTTCGCATGTCAATTCAATTTTGAGACGATGGGGCATTCGCGTGCCGCTTGACTTTTTCCGTCCGGGGGGGAATCTTTCGTTAGCGCTCACGCCCCCCCCCTCCCCTCGTCAGGAGAACCTAAGGAGAACCACCACCATGCCCCCAGCCCTTGGCTTGCCGATCGCCGTCCTGGCCCTGTTCATCGTCGGAGCCGCCATGCCGTTGCCGGCGGCGGATCCCGAATTCAAGTCCGCGACCATCCGTGCCGCCTTGGCCAGGCACGGGCAGAACGTCGCCAAGATCGATGCCAAGCACGAAGCGGAGAAGCAGGCCTATCTGAAGAGCCGTCTCGCCGAGGAGACCCGCCATCTGAAGGAACTGCAGACGGCCCTGCGTTCGTTGCGCGACGAAGCGGAGAAAGTCCGCCTGGCAGATCTGGTCGCCGACGTGGAGGAGCGCATCGCCGTCTTGACGGAAAAGACCACGCCGCTGGTCATCGGCCAGCAGGAGCTGTCACTGCCGGAAACCGTCCGCACCGTCGCCATGAACCGGAAGTTCCTGCTCTACGTCCCGCGGGAGTACATGCGCCAGCAAAACACGCCGCTGCTGCTGTTCCTGCACGGCATGGGCGAGCGGGGCACGGATCTGGCGATGGTCAGGCGTGTTGCCATCCCGCGGCTGATCGAGGGAGGGCGTGACTTTCCGATGCTCGTCGCGACGCCGCAATGCCTGGTCGGTCCGGACGGGAAGGGATGGTGGCATGCCGGCGATCTGATCGGCCTGGTCGACCACCTGGAGCGGCAGTACAAGGTCGACCCCAAGCGGATCTACGTCACCGGCCTGAGCATGGGGGGATTTGCCACCTGGGATCTGGCCTGCCGCAATCCCCAGCGCTTCGCCGCCATCGTCCCGGTCTGCGGGGGTGGCAACCCCAACGAGGCCGGCAAGCTCAAGAATCTGCCCACCTGGGTCTTCCATGGAGACAAAGACACCACCGTCGCCCTCGCCAAATCCCAGGAGATGGTCGATGGCATGAAGGCCGCCGGGGGCAATCCGAAGTTCACGATCTATGCCGGGGTCGGGCACAACTCATGGGATCGCGCCTACGCCGAGAAGGACCTCGTGCCGTGGCTTCTTGCCCAGGCCCGCCCTTGACGCCTCCAGTCGCACCATGCCATGGCACCGGGGGCATACCGCGCGTGCCGTCCGGCCCCTGGCCTCTGGCACGGTCATTCCTTGGGGGCAAAAGCCTCGACCACGGACACCATCACAACCCCAGCCAGCATCAGTCCCAACGCGCCCCACAGCTCCGGGGTGAGGCCGGACGGCAGGATATTGATTTCCCGGACAAAGGCCTCGCCTGCGGCTTCATATTGCTTCCATGGCCAGATCTTCCTCAGCGAGCCGAGCATGAATCCGAGCAGGATGGCCACGGTCAGGTCATGGTGGTGGTCGAGCAGCCAGCGCAGGACGTTGGAAAAGGCCACAATCCCGACCGCCGCGCCCAGCACAAAGGCCAGGATTACCGGGACATCGAACGCCAGCAGCGAGTCGATAATGAACTTGTATTTCCCCAGCAACAACAGGATGAACGCCCCTGAAATGCCGGGCAAGATCATGGCGCAAATCGCAATTGCCGCGCTGATGAAGACAAACCACAGGCCTTCGGGGGTGCTGGCCGGGGTCAGGCCAACCAGGGCATAAGCGCCCACGGTCGCCACCGCAAAGGCCGCCAAATTGACCACACTCCAATCCTTAACCCGTTTGCGCACAAAAAACAACGACGCCAGGATCAGGCCCAGAAACAGCGCATAGACAAAAACCGGGCGTTCCTCCATGGCCCATTTCAGGAAACGCGCCAAGCTGATGATGGCGGTGGCAACCCCCAGTCCGACCGGCAGGAGAAAGCGCCAGGGCAGGACGTCAAGGGCTTCACGCCAGCGCCGCCCAAGCAGGTTCCTCAGGAAAGGCACCACCGCGCGAATCGAGTCGATCAGCTCATCGTATATGCCCAGGACAAAGGCCATCGTCCCGCCCGAGACGCCCGGGATGACATCGGCCGAGCCGATGATCATGCCGTTCAGCATGAGGCGAAGGAAATCTCTGACGCTGTGATTCTTGGTCTGCATGGCTCTCGGCATGACGTGCAACTCGGGCTCACGATGCGCAACTCACCGGGGACCGGCTTCCGCCGCGATGGCACCGAGCAGGGGCTCGATGGCGCCAGTCTCGTGCGCCGGCGGGCTAGCGGCACCCGAGTTCGAGGCCGCGGTCGACGAAGTAGCGATAGGTTTCGTAGCGGCATTGCTCGGGGATGGAGTGGTCGGAGTGGAGGATGTACCCGTGGCGTCCCTTGACCACGGGGATCTTCTCCTCCAGCTCGCGGGCGATGGCGTCGCGGTCGTTGGCGACGAGGTTGCGGGCATCCATGCCGCCGCACAGGCTGAGGCGGTCGCCGAACTGGCGGTAGAGCTTGAGCAGGTCCATGCCAGCCTTGACCTCGATGACCTGGAGGCAGTCGATGCCGGCCTCGATCATGCCCGGAACCAGGGGCTCGACGAAGCCGCAGGAATGCATGATCACGGGCAGGCCGCGGGCATGGGCGAAGGCGATGGTCTTGCGGTGGGCCGGCTGGATGATTTCGCGGTACATGTCCGGGGACATGAAGGGATGCTCCTTGTAGCCCATGTCCTCGTAGAACCATAGGCCGTCGGGCTGGCCGGCCTCGGCGAAGAGGATCTCGAACTGTCCGATGAGCAGGTCGGCATAGGTGTTGGCCATGTCGCGCACCCAGTCCGGATCGAGGGCCATGCCGATGAGCATGTTTTCGTGTCCGCACACCGGATGCATGCATTCGAAGACATTGACGCCGCCCCAGCAGAAGAAACGGTTCGCGGCGGCGGCGCGGGCCTTGGCTTCGCGGTAGCCGTCGAAGTTGATCCGGCGCGGGGTCGGCGTCATCAGGTGCGGCTTGACCAGGCCCTCCCAGGCGTCCCGTTCGCGCACCGAGAAGTCGACATGCTCGGGCGTCGCGTTGTGCAGCTTGTGGCTGCGCAGGAAGGCCCCGTTGCCGTCCTTCTTCAGCACCGTCTCCGCCGTCTCCTCAATGATCTCCGGCACAAAGTCCAGGTCGGCGACGAGGTTGAATGCCCAGCAGGTGGCAAGGTCGAATCCGAAGTGGGCGGAGAGATCCTCGTCGGCGCGGATATGGCCCTGCTCCTGCCAGAGCTTCTGGGTGTCGCCCCAGAAGTGCTCGAAAACGCCGATGCGGTCGACGGGCTGGCGCTTGAGAATGCGGCCGATGCGCTCGATGCCGGTCAATTCGCCCATGGGAAAACACCTTCCGGGAGAGGGTTCAAATGGCGGCGGGACGGGTAACATACCCTGGCCAGCGTCGATTGCCACCGTCGAAAGGCACCGCCCGACGCTTGGGATAGGCCACTCCGCAAACCAAGCGAGGATGCTGGCGAAAATTTCCGCATCGGATGGGCCGGGATGCTTGCAATGCCGACCGGGAGCGGTTACGGTATCCTTGGCGCGGATGATTGATATGGCATGCCTGAGGGCGAGGATCGGCATATTCCGCGTTGCCTGTTGAACGACCGCCATCCACCCAGACGGAAAGGGATTTCCCATGCCGACCGGAAGACTCGTTCGGAACCTGCTGGTCGCGGCTTCGCTGTGGGCCGCCACCGCCGTCGACGCGGAGTCGGTGACGCGCCTGCTGGGGGAGATGACCGCGCCCGGGGAATGGGTCGCCTTCCAGTGGAACAAGGCGAAGTGCGCGGTGGCGCTGTCGGACGACATTCCGGAGGCTTTGCGGGGGCAGGTGACGCCGGAGAAGTCGCTGGCCGTGACGATCTCCTGGCCCTCGGGCGGAGGATTTGCCTTCTCGAAGATCGATCCGGGCGACAAGGCGAAGTATGCGACGCCCTACCGGATGAGCATGGTGAGCCTGTGGGTGAAGGGGACGAGCGGCCACGTCCTGGAGGTCCATTTCGAGCATGAGGGGAAGCAGAAGACGGCGGACGGCAAGGAGTTGAAGGTTTCGTTGGGCACTCTTCAGTCGGCCGAGTGGCAGCGACTGGACGCGGCGATTCCAGCGGACTGGCCGCAGCCACTGGCGATCAACTCGATCGCGCAGCATAACTACGGGGTGCAGGCGTCGGGCGAGGCGGTCACCCTGTTTGCCCGCATGGAGGCGGTGATCGACCCGAGCGTCGACCTGGTCGAGCAGGCCCGACTGGAGCGTGCGGCGAGGAAGGCGGAGGCGCTGCGCCTGGCGCGCGAGCTGGCCCTGCAACGTCCCCAGGTCGACCTGAAGCCGTTTGGCCGGCTGTCGCTGGTGGACGAGGTCGACTGCGCGGGAGATGGGGCGGGTCACGAGTTCCTGGAGAGCACCAAGGGGGCGAGCCGGGTCGAGACGGTCCTTGGGCGACGTGCGCGCATCCTGCCGACCCAGGAGGGTGAGGCCTCCTATCTGAGCTGGCGCCTCGGCAAGGGCAAGGGCCTGCGCGCGGGGGCCGCCTACGTCATCGCCATCGACTATCCCGAGGACGAGCCGCGCACGATGATCGTCATCAATCGCGCCAACGGGGCGATCCGCGGCTTCCACACCGGCCTGGCACTGGGCGATGCGATGCACCCGAAATACGTCAACAACCATCTCGAGTCGCTGGACACGCCGCTCTCGGGGGACTGGGAGACGTGGTCGCTGCTGGTCCACCTCCAGGATCGCTTTCCGGGGATCAACCCGGAGAAGGGGAAGAAGAACCTGGTGCATGTGCCCGCGGACGGCTTCCATGTCATCGTCAGCCAGTACGCGAAGAAGAACGAGCCGATGTCGCGAGGCATCGCCGTCTCGCGCATCCGCCTGCTCGAGGTGGTCGACGAGGATCGCCTCGCGCAGAAGCTGGTGCTGCCGCCGGAGGGCCTGCCGCGGCGGCACATCTCATGGCGCGAGGAGATGTCCGACGGCGTCATCCAGGGCGCGACCAGCGAGGAGCGCGGCATCGAGGACCGGCTCGACTGGTACCGCCAGAAGGCGGCGCAGATGCGCTTCCTGGGGATGAACACCTTCACCAAGGACCTGCTCGAGTTCGGCGCCTGCCAGCATTGGGACTCGCGTGAGTACGGCGGCAACGACTGGGTCTACTTCGACGTCAACAACGCCTACCTGTGGGCGGAAATCGTCGCTCTGATGGCCAGCCACGGCTTCGAGCTCCTGCCCTACTACGAGTATGCGGGGAGCAAGGGGAAGAACGGGCTGGGCAACCAGAAGCGCTGCCTGCCGCTGACGCGCGACGACGCCTACACGCACATCCACTGGATCGAGAACGCGAACGCGGACATCACCGATCCTGACACGTATGCGGACTTCGCGAAGATGCTGGACCTGACGGTGCTGCGCTTCAAGGAGGTGGCGAAGTTCGCGGGGATCTGGCTGCGGCCGCGCCAGCAGATGCCGATCGGCTTCGGCCCGGCGACGCTGAAGCGCTTTGCCGACGAGGCCAACGGAGGCGCAGAGGTGACGCGCGAGCTGCTCCGCCACGACCAGGCGCTGTATCAGCGCTACCTCGACTGGTGGGGGGACAAGCGCCGCGACTTCCTCGTCGCCATGCGCCAGCACCTGATCGACGGCGGCATCGCCGATCCGCTGGTCCTGTTCACCGGCGTGCTGGCGGAGTCCGGGGTCGGGCTCGGCCCCTACGAGCCGATCCTGGTCACCGACCGGCCGGACGCCTGGGGGCCGATCCTCGCCCAGCCCGAGCATCGCCGCCAGGACGGCCGGGAGACCCGGCTCGCCCCGCCGGCCGAGGTCGCGGCCGAGGACATGTACCTCGCCTCCCTGCCCCTGCCGGGCGGCACCTGGGGCGGCTGGGAATGGCAGCACTCCAAGCCGGCCGACGACCCGCAGCGCTACAAGGGCAGCGAGGGCGTGCTCCTGACGCACACCTTCAACCGCCTCTACACGGTGCTCTCGCCGAAGACCTTCGAGGCCTTCCGCGGCCCCGGCGGCCTGGCCATCGTGCGGCACCACTCCCTGAACGAGCACATGCTCTTCGACAAGCAGGACAAGCCGATCGCGGGCTACTTCGTGTCGGACGTCGAGCGCACGGGCCGGCTCTGCATGCAGGCGGAGATCAACGCCATGGCCCACGGCGACCCGACCTATCTCGGCTACCTGGTCGGCTTGAACTTCGGGCGTGGCTTCCCGGGGCCGGTCCGCGAATTCAATGCCAACTTCCTGGCCCTGCCCGCCCTGCCCAGCGAGATCCTGGCCGGGGCCTGTGACGATCCCGAGGTCACGGTCCGTCGCATCGCCACGCCGGAGCACGGAACCTACCTGGCGATCATGCACACCGGCGTCGCCGCGAAGCAGGCGGTGCCGATCCGGGTGCCCGCGGGCGACTGGAAGATCATCCTCAACGGCAAGACCTTGCCGGTCGCCGACGGCATCGCCACCATCCCGCTCGTCCCCTGCCAGCTCATCGCCCTGCACGCGGCTCCCTGACCGACGCGGCACACGGCCCAGAGGCACCTGGCGCGGGCCGCCATGGCGCCGCCGGGCCGCGTGTCGTCCGCCGCGTGTCGTCCGCCGGGTGGCGGACGCGAAGGGCGGGTGCTATGGTTGGGACGGGGAGATTCCATCCCCGCAGGAGGCGACGACATGAAGGACGAGCCAGGCACCGAAGCGGCGACGACGCCCATGGCCGAGCCGCCCGAGCCATGTCCGCCGCGGCATTTCCCGCCCTTGCTGTCGATGGCCTGCTTCGTGATCATCGTCGCCGGCATGCGGGCGGCAGCCGGCATTCTCTCGCCGCTGCTGCTGGCCCTGTTCATCGCGGTGGTCAGCGCCGCCCCGTTCCATTGGCTTCGCCGCCACGGGGTGTCGGCGATCTCCGCGATCACCCTGCTGGTGGTCGCCCTGGTGGCCGCCATCCTGATCTCGGGGACGTTCATCGGCATGGCGACCGACGACGTCCTGCCGGAGATTCCCCGCTACCAGGAGCGCATCGCGGAGAAGGTCGCCGTGGCGACCAACGCCTGCCGCCGGATCGGCCTCAGCCTGCCGGAGGACGCCTTCATGGAATACTTCGACCCGGGGGCGGTGATGCAACTGGCCGCCGCCTCGTTGATGGGGCTGGGGACGATCCTCACCAACGCCCTGCTGATCCTCTTCACGGTGGCGCTGCTGCTGGTCGAGGCCGCCTCCTTCCCGCGCAAGCTGACGACCGCCTTCAACCTGTCCCACCGCGACCATGCGGCGATCATCGGAACCATCGCCATGGTGAACCGCTATCTGGCGATCAAGACGGCGATCAGCCTGGCTACCGGGGTGGCGGTGGCCCTCTGGTTGGGGCTGCTGGGCATCGGCCATCCGGTGCTCTGGGGGATGGTGGCGTTCCTCCTCAACTACATTCCCAACCTGGGCTCGATCATCGCCGCCGTGCCGGTCGTGCTGCTCTCGCTGGTGGATGCCGGGACGTCGACCGCGCTGATGGTGGGGGCGGGCTACCTTGGCATCAACGTCTTGCTGGGTAACGTACTCGAGCCGTACGTCATGGGCCGGGGGCTGTCGCTCTCGATGCTGGTGGTGTTCGTCTCGCTGATCTTCTGGGGTTGGGTGCTCGGCCCGACGGGGGTGCTGCTGTCGGCGCCGTTGACGATGATCTTCAAGATCGTCTGCGAGGCCTTTCCGGAGACGCGGTGGATTGCGGTGATGCTCAGCACCAAGGAGGACCTGCACCGCCACGAGCATGGCCTCCGCCATCTGACCGAGGGCTGAGGCGCAAGGATCCTTCCCCGCCGCCGAGCATCGGAGGCGATGCCTCCAGGATCACGGTGGCACCGTGGGCCCATGCCAGACGGTGAGGGTGGCGGAGGCAAGGCGCCGGTCACCGCAGGACACCGTTCCCTCGACGGACGCCGCCGGGGGGGCCGCGGCGACCACCTGGACCTCGACCCTCAGCTCGTCGCCGACCCTGGCCAGGCCCTCGACCGCAGCCTGGCGGACGGCCAGGAGCCTGACCTCCTCCGGGGGCGCCCCCGCCCGGCGGCGGAGGGCGCCATGGCGCGCGGCCGCCGCCTGGGCGATGATCTCCACGAGGGCGGCCGGATCAAGCTGGCCACGGTCGTCGACAAAGGGATTTCCGGGACGCACCGCCAGGCGCACCGTGGCCGCGGCGGTTGCCCCGTCGATGCCCAGGACCTCCTCGGCCATGAGCATCGGCGGGCCGTGCGGCAACAGCCCCGCCGCCGCCACGGGAAACGCCAGGGGAATCGGCGGTGCCACGGCGGTCAGCCCTCCAGGCGGCGGCGCAGCTCCTGGTAGCCGAGGTGCTGGATCATCTGGTCGAGGAGGACCATCGCCGTGTAGTTCTCCGCGACCGGCCAGATGCGCCCGACGATGGTCGGGTCGCGCCGGGTGATCGCGGCCAGCTCCTTGTTCTCCAGCGTATACTTGTCGATGGTGTGCTGGGGACGGGCGATGGTCGGGGTGCCCTTCACCGCCAGGCGCGCAACGATCGGATCGCCGGTGGCCAGGCCGCCGGTGATGCCGCCGGCATTGTTTGTGTCGAAAACAACCTTGCCGTCACGGGCGGTCATCTGGTCATTGGACTGGTAGCCGGTCATATCCTTGACGGCGAAGCCGGCCCCGACCTCAACGCCCTTTACGGCGCCGATGCCAAGCATGCGGCCGAGCTCGGCGTCGAGCTTCTCGAAGACGGGCTCGCCGAGGCCGACCGGCACGCCGGTGGCGACGACCTCGACGATGCCGCCGGAGGAGTCGCCGGTCTCGGTGATGCGGTTGGCGGACTGGAGCATGGCCTCGGCGGCGTCCAGGTCGGGGCAGTTGACGACATGGTGCACGCCGTAGCGGTCGGCGATCTCGGCGGCGCCCATCTTCGGGGCACGGTCCCGGATTGCGTCGATCTCCTGCTCGACCTGGGCGAAGACGGCCGCCTTCTCGAGGAAGCGCATGGCGGGGGTCACCCGGCCCTTGACGTAGATCTCCTGGTAGAAGGGATCGAGGTCGGCGCGCATCCGCTTGTAGGCGGCCGCATAAGCCATGGCGGCCGCCATGTCGACCTCGGGGCAGCGCACGCCGGCAAGTTCGCGGATGAAGGAGAACACCTCGATGCCGAGGCGCCGGAGGACCTCCTTGGCG
>CAZBDL010000053.1:0-12468 GCA_964490525.1 uncultured Victivallales bacterium
TCGGGGGTCGGGGGTCGGGGGTCGGGGGTCGGGGGTCGGGGGTCGGGGGTCGGGGGTCGGCGTCAGGCAGGGGCGGCCGAGATGACCGTCCGCAGGGTGTGGCTTTGGCCGGGGGCGAGGGTGATTGCGTCGTTACGGGCGTTGGCGGCCTCGACGCAGAGCATGCCGTGGTATTCCTCGTCGCCAAAGTCCGGCATGCGTGCGGACTTCGCAACCCACGGGTTCCAGACGACGGTGGTCCGGCTGCCCCCTTTGGCGACGCGGATGGTCCGCCCGAGGGCCGGGTCATGGATCAGGCAGGGCGCGATGGTGTCCTGGTAGATCCGGTCGGTCTCGGCGGTGAAGCCGATCGGGCCCTCTTGGGTGCCGGGCACGTTCTTGCCGTCCACGGTGTCGATGTATCCGGCCCCCTCCAGGCCGGTGACCGTGGCGGAGGCGATGTCGCCGACGCGGAAATAGCTGTGCAGGGCGGCGGTGCAGGTGAAGGGCGCATCCCCGATGTTGACGGCAATCAACTCCACCGCAAGTTGTTGCGAAACCGTGACGACGATCTTCAGGGAGAACCGGTGCGGCCAGAGGGCCGCTTGGCCGGGGCGCGCAGGCAGGGTCAGGGTGAGTTGCGTCGCGCCGTCGTCCAGGATGGATGCCGCCGTCACCTTCCAGGCCTCCAGTCGGGCGAAGCCGTGCGCCGGAAGGCGTGGATCCTCGGGATGGGCCCCAAACCATGGCCAGCAGACCGGGATTCCGCCGCGGATCGGCTTGCCGTCCGCGAAGTGGCTATGCTGGCTCAGCCACAGCAGGTCCGCCTGGCCGTGCGGCGTGTAGCTGATGACGTGTCCGCCATGCAGGGTGACGGTGGCCTCGGCAAAGGTGTTTCGGATCCTGGCGGACGCCAGGCCTCCCGGGCCCGGGACAAAGTCGACGACTCCGGGAATCCCGAAGCTCCGATTCAGGGTGAGGAGATCCATGCGGCATCCTTTTCGTTATCGCATAGGGTAGGATCGGGGGAGGGTGATGTCAAACGACGGCAGGCGCAATGGCCCGGTCCGCGCCTCCTGGCCTTGACGCCGGGGCATTGCGATGGCCTAGTAAGGCGGTTTTCCGCACGGTGGACAGATCTCCGAAAGGCCTGCATGGACGCCCGACCCCGCCGACGCCTGGCCTTCTTTGGCGGCACCTTTGACCCGCCGCATGCCGGGCATGTGGCGATCGTCCGGGAGATCCTGGCGGGGGGGTATGCCGACGGGGTGCTGGTCGCCCCGGCGCTTCACCCTCCCCACAAGACGGGCCTGCCGCTGACGCCATTCCGGCATCGCCTGGCGATGTTGCGGCTGGCCTTGGCGGATGTGGCGGGGGCCGAGGTCTCCGCCATCGAGGACGTGCCCGGGGCGTGCCCTTCCTATACCATCGACACGCTGGGGCGACTGGCGGCGCGCCATCCCGATGCCGAGTTGCTCCTGCTGGTCGGCGGCGACAGCCTGCGTCAGCTCCACACCTGGCATCGCGCCGTCGAACTGGTCTCGCGGTGGCGGGTGCTGGCCTATCCACGTCCGGGCGAGACGGTGGCCTTGACTGAGCTGTGTCGGCATTGGCCCGAGGAGACCGCGCGCCGTCTCTGCGCCGCCGTCCTGCCCTTGCCGGAGCACGATCTCTCCGCCACCATGATGCGCGAGCGGCTGGCGCGGCATGAAATTGGCCCGGATCCTGAGCTTGACGGCTTGCTTCCCCCCGGGGTAGGTGAGTATATTCGTCGCCATCACCTCTATTCCCGGCCGATGGCCCGGGCCGAGCCGGTGCGCAGTTCGCAACATCCACAAGGAGCATGACATGGCGGAAGAGAAGGGTGCCCGGATCGGGGCCGCGGAGCTGGCGGCGGCCTGCGTCGAGATCGCCGAGGACCGCAAGGCTGGCAACGTGATCAAGCTTGAGGTCGGGGAACTCTCCCTGCTCGCCGAGTACTTCGTCATCTGCACGGCTGGCTCCGAGCCCCATCTGAAGGCGCTGGAAAGCCATCTTGGGCGGGAGCTGCTGAAGCGCCACAAGATCCGGCCGCGCACCGTCGACGGCAAGCCTGCCAGCCAGTGGATCGTCATGGACTTCTCCGGGGTGGTCGTGCACCTCCTCACCGAGGAGGCCCGCGAGACCTACCAGCTCGAGAACCTCTGGCAGAACGCCCCGACCCTGGCCGACCTCGAGACGTTTGCCGAGCGCATGCCCGAGGGGGCCGTCCGGCGAAAGCGATAGGCGGCGATGAATCTTCGCGTGGCGATGTTGGCGATCCTGGCCGGGGCGTGGGGGGCGCTGGCCGCCATCGCCGCCCCGGGCGATGCGCCGTGGCCTTTTCCCGCCGTCGCGACCCTGTCCGCGGAGTCCCTGGCCGGGGGGTGGCGATTCGCTCCGGATCCGCAGGACCGGGGTATGGAGGAGGGCTGGTTCGAACCTAGCTTCGGGCGGGATGAATGGCGCCAGGCGGCGGTGCCCGGGGTCTGGGGCCAGGCGCCCGGGGCGATCCCGGCCAGAACCTCCGAGGGCGTGGGCTGGTATGCCCGTTCCCTGCGTCTGCCGGAGGGCGTCGACGGCGATCCCGAGGTGGTCTTTCTCGGGGTCATGTACAGCGCCGACGTCTGGCTCGGAGGCGAATACCTTGGCCAGCATCACGGCGGGTTCACCCCCTTTACCTTCGCCGTGGGCGCCGTCCTGGCGCCCGGCGAGGAGAAGGCGCTGGTGGTCCGGGTGGACAACCGGCTCTCGACGCAGACCATACCCGGCCAGAAGTTGGGCTGGAACGTGTTTGGCGGGCTGACCCGCGAGGTGTATCTGGTGGTGCGCCCGCGCCTGCGGATCGAGGGTCTGCGCACCATGTCGACGGTCGGGGCGGGCGGTGCGGTCACCCTGACCGTCTCCGGATCCTTGGCCAACCATGGTTCCGCCGCCCATGCCGGTGAGATCCTGGCGACCCTCTCGGCCGGGGATGCCGTGGTGGCCCAGGACGTTGTCCCGGTCGCCTTGGCGACGGGGGCCGCGGTGCCCTTCGAGATGGTGTTTTCCCTGGCGGGGGCGCGGCTGTGGTCGCCGGACGATCCTTTCCTGCACGACCTGCAGCTGGCCTGGCCAGGTGGCGCTTCGCCGCCGCTGCGCCTGCCGGTGGGCCTGCGCGAACTTCGCGTAGCGGGTCCGCACCTGCTGCTGAACGGACAACGCCTGTGGCTCCAGGGGTTCGGCCAGCACGAGGACCTGCGCGACCATGGCCCGTGCCTGCCGCCGGGCTGGCAGGCGCGCGAGGCCGAACGCATGAAGGCTTTCGGCGCCAACCATCTGCGAATTTCGCATTATCCCCACCATCCGGCCTTCTTCGCCGCCTGCGACCGCCTGGGGCTGCTTGTCTTCACGGAGATTCCCGCCTGGCAGCTCGACCGCGACTGGATCCGCACCGAGCAGGCCTGGGCCGACTGGGCCGAGCCGCAGCTTGCCGAGATGGTCCGCTGGTACGGCAACTTCACCTCGGTGGTGAGTTGGGGCGCGGCCAACGAGATGGGCAATGCCCCGGAGTACAACCGCCGGGCCATGGACTTTCTCCGCCAGGCCGACCCGGGGCGGCTGCCGATGATTGTCGTCGACGCCGACTATCACCCCCAGGTCTACGACCTCCTGCCGCTCGCCGGGCGCAACCTCCATTACGGCTGGTACCATTCGCCCCGCGTCTACGAGGGACTGCGCAAGGGGCTCGCCAGCAACCTGCGCCATGCCGAGCGGGTGGACATCCCGATTTGGGTTGCCGAGCTGGGCGGCCAGGCCCATCCCGGACGCTTCACCGGCGGCTACAACGACGAGTCGCGCGGCTCCGAGACCTATCTCGACAAGGTCGTCCGCTTCGGCTTTCAGTATGCCGCCGCCGCTGATCGGGTGGCCGGGATCGCCATCTGGACGTGGTCCGACTTCTCCACCCGCGGCGGCGGCATCTGCCCGCATGGCATCTTCGGCCATGGCCGCGAGCCGAAGATGGTCGCCTACTCTGTCCGCAACCTCTTCGCCGGCGACCTGCGCGTCTTCCTTTGCGAAGAAGATGCTGACTTGCCGCCGGGCGGCACCGTGCGGGTGCAGCCCTTCCTGTTCAATCCTCGGCTGCGTCCCTTGCCGCCGGGCCTGCGGCTGCGCTGGCGGATCCTGCGCGGTGTTGAGACGATGGCGGCAGGCGAGGTCCCGGTGCCGGAGGGCGATACGCGGGCGCTGCGCACCGCCGAGATCGCCTGGCCGATTCCCCCGGAGATTCGCGGTATGCTTTCCCTCTGGGTGGAGCTGGCCGATCAAGGGGGGGGCATGATCCACGCCAATGGCGTCCAGGTGGGCGTCGGCCAGCCGCCCGAACGTCCCGGGGCGCTGTTCCTGAGCGTGACCGAGCAGGGCAAGCCCGTTGCCGCGACCTTGGAGTTCGGCGGCGTGCGCCTGCCGGTGTACGAGGATCCCGGCCTGATCATCCCGCTGCCTGCGGGTGAATACGCCCTGGTGGTCCGCCGCGGAGCCGTGACGCGGTCGGTGACCGCCCAGGTGACCTCCGGCGAGGCGGCGACGGTCGCCGTGGAGCTGTCGCCATGAGGCGCTGGCCGGCGCGCGCCTGGATCGCCGCCGTGATCCTCTCCCTGGCGGTGGCCTGGGGGTATGCCGTTGTGCGCCATGCCTTTGACGACGACGAGTTCCAGCATGCCCATGTGGCCTGGCTGCTCCATCATGGCCAGCGCCCGTATGCCGACTTCTTCGAGCATCACCTGGTCCTCTACCATCGCTTGATGGCGCCGTCCTTCCATCTTGGGGAGGGGCCTGGGCAGCTTCTGCTCTTCCGCGGCGTCAGCCTGGCCGCTGCCGTTGCCACGCTGGTGTTGATCTACCAGGCCGGACGTCTTCTCGGGGCCTCCCCTCCCGCCGCCGCCGCCGGGATCTGGCTGCTTGGCCTGACGCCCATGTTCCTGCTGAAGATGAGCGAGGCCCGGCCCGAGGCCCTGGCCATGCTCGCCTTTGCCGCCGCCCTGCGCCTGATGCTGGGGGGGCGGCATGGGGCATGGGGCATGGGGCATGGGGATGCATTGCGGGGCGGGGAGACGCAAGGCGATGGCACGGGGGGGCGCAGGGGCCATCGCTGGCTTCGTCGCCTCGACGGCTGCCCATGGCGCTTCCTCGCCATCGGCGTCCTGGCCGCCCTCATGACCTTGTTCAGCCAGAAGTATGCGGTGGTCGCCGGGGGCCTGCTGGTGGCGAATTTTGCCTTGCACGGCTGGCGCCCCAGCCTGGTGATGGCTGGCGCCGCCGCGGTTGCGGTCCTTGCCTATGTGGCCTGGATGCTTGGCCTGGGGGTCGGGCGCGAGGCCTTCGCCTCCGTCGTCCTGCTCAACTTGCGTTGGCGCTACGCCTTCTCGCCGGCCGGCTATGCCGCCGAGCTGTACCTGACGGCGGGGGGGCTCGCCGTGACCGGCCTTCTCGGCCTGCTGCGTGCCTTGACGTTGCCCGCCCGCCGCCGCACGGCCTGGGCGATGGCCGTGCTTCTTGTCGCCGCCATCGCCCTGATCCTGCTGGTGCCGGTGCCCTATCGGCAGTCCTTCCTGCCTCTGCTGGCCATGTTGTCGCTGGGGGCGATGGGATTCTGCGCGGCCCTGTTCCGCCTTGCCGCGCGCCATCACCGTGCCTGGGTTGGTCCGGCAGCCGCCGTGATGCTGGGCGGGGCATCGCTGGCCGCCTTGCCCCGGCAGCTTGCCGAGGACAACCGCGCCGACCTCCGGCGCATGGCGGCCATCGCCGACCTTGCCCCGGCCGGGCCGGTCTTCGATGGACGCGGACTGATGGTCTGCCGTCCCCATCTCGGCCACCACGCCTGCATGCATCAGGAGATCCTGCTGATGATCGACCTGGAGGCCTATGCCGACGAGGTCGTCGCGGCCCTCAAGGCGCAGGACCTGCCGCCGGTTGTCGACGACTACCGGGTGGCCAAGATGCCCGCGCGCATCCGGCTCTTCATCGCCGAAAACTACTTGCCTTCGGACATCCCTGGCGTCCTCGTCGCGGGATTCCGCCGCGACCGCCTAATGCCGGGACGCACCGTGGCGCTGCCCATTCCGGTCGCCGGACGCTGGCGCGCCTCCTGGCGCGGACAAGCCGCGCTGGCCCTCAATGGCACGCCGCTGGAGAATGGCGCCAGCATCGTCCTTGGCCACGGCGAGCATCTCCTGGTCGCCAAAGGACTGGCCTGGGACTTCCGCCTGGTGCGGGATTACCGTTGAGTCACGTCGTCGCCAGGAGCGTGCAGGCGTTTCCGGCGATCCGATAGTGAAGATCGCATTCCGGACACGTTGCCAGCCCCTGGTTGTCAGGCTTGGGCAGCTTCACGCCGCAGCGGCAGACCCAGCCATGCACCCGGGCCGGAGAGCCGTAGGCCAGGGCGTGCGCGGGGAGGTCGCGGGTCACCACGGCCCCCGCCCCGACCATCGCATACTCGCCGATGGTCACGCCGCAGACGACCGTCGCGTTCGCCCCGATCGTGCACCCCCGCCGCAGCAGGGTCGCGCGGTATTCCTCCTTGCGCTCGATGAAGGCCCGCGGATTGATGACATTGGTGAAGACCATCGACGGCCCGCAGAAGACCCCGTCCTCCAAGGTCACCGCATCGTAGAGGGAGACGTTGTTCTGGATCTTGCAGCCCTCGCCGATGACCGTCGTGCGGCTGACGCAGACGTTCTGGCCGAGGCTGCAGTTGCGGCCGATCCGCGCCCCCCCCAGGACATGGCTGAAATGCCAGATCTTCGTGCCCTCGCCGATCTCCGCGCCGGGATCGACAACGCTGGTCTCATGCACAAAGTACTTCATTGCGGCCTCACAGGGTGGATGGCGGACTTGTCCCGCCGTGGCGGGATGGCAGATGCCGGGAGTCAGGAGTCGGGCGTCGGGAGCATTTAGGATTTAGTGCTTAGGATTTAGGATTTAGGACCTGGGGATTTTCACCGTCCGCCCCTCGCGGGCCGACTGGTAGATCGCGAGGATGATCTCCAGGCTCTTGCGACCGGTGCGCCCGTCGGTGTCGGGCGGGCGCTCCCCGCGCAACGTCGCGAAAAGGTTTTGGTAGTAGGGGATGTGGCCGAAGCCATAGACGTTTGGGGGCTGGTAGTTGCTCTGCTCGATGAGCTTGTCGTCATCGTCGTAGTCCGCGAACTCCCAGTGCTCGATGCGGTTGATGGCGATGCCGCCGACCTTCACCGTGCCCTTTTCGCCGAGGATGGCGACCGAGCCCTCGATGTTCTTCGGGTAGGCCAGCATGGTCACGTTCATCGAGCCGACCGCGCCGCTGGCAAAGCGCAGGATCGCCGAGCCGGTGTCCTCCGCCTCAATGCGCCGCGCCAGGGTGGCGGTCATCGCCGCGACCTCGGCGACGTCCCCGAGCAGCCAGAAGAGCGAGTCGACATAGTGGCTGGCCTGGTTCATGAACGCGCCGCCGTCGAGCGCCCAGGTGCCCCGCCAGGGGGACTGGTCGTAGTAGCCCTGCGGACGCTGCCAGAAGACGTTCACATGCCCGGCGTAGATGCGTCCGAACCGGCCCTTGTCGACCGCTCGCTTGAGCAGTTGCATCGTGGTGTTCAGGCGGTTCTGCTTGACGACGAAGAGGCGCACCCCCGCCGCGTCGCAGGCGTTGATCAGGGCATCCGCCCCGGCGATGTCGATGGCCATCGGCTTCTCGGTCACGACATGCTTCCCCGCCGCCGCCGCCTGGATGCCCATCGCCGGATGAAGTCCCGAGGGGGTGGCGATGGCGACCAGGTCGCAGTCCGCCTGCGTCAGCATCGTCGCATAGTCGGTGAACGCCTTGGCCCCGGTCTTCCGGGCCGCCGCCTCGGCGCGCTCCGGGACGACGTCGCAGACCGCCGTCAGGCGGCATTCCCGCGACAGCTCGGCGAAGGCCGCCAGATGGCTGGCGGCGATCCGGCCGCAACCGACCAGGGCAATCTTGCAACGGTGCATCGGTGGCGCTCCCCTTGGAAAAGTGATCGTAAAGGGCAAATCTACCGCGCCAAGGTCGGCGCTGCAAGGCGCGGAGCCGAGGCTGTGTAGGGGTCAGTCTTGTGTGGTGGAGCCACTCTGCCCGCGCAAGGTTGCTGGCGAGGACGTGGCTCGTTGGTAGTGGCGGCTTCAGCCGCTGCGCCCCGGGGCCGAGCGCCTGAAGGCGCCACTACGAACTCCAGCTCCCGCGCCCACACAAGACTGACCCCCTGCGAGGCTGCGTGATGCCCCGGTCTCGCGTGGGCATGTCGATGCGCATCATGGCGCGATCAAATGCCATCGGCTCCACGATCCAGGTCGCATCGGCCTGCGAACGCCCAACGCTCGATGAACTCGCTTTCCCCCTTGGGCGTGGCGCGTGGCGCGTCTTCCCGCCGGGGGCAAGGCTAGCCCGAATTTCAGGCTAGCGATGCCCGCTCGACGGCATGGCCCGGGGGGTGTCGAGTGCGATCGGAGCCAGGGGATGGGGGGCGGCCTTGCCGCCATGTCCTCCCTGGCGCTCCTCGGGCATGAACCGGGCCAGGCCCATGATCGCGGCCCAGCCGACCACCATGGCCACCAGCGCCGCCAGCGAGCCGATCTTCAGCCAGCCGAAGAAGTTGATCTGCACATGCGAGCGCTTCTCCAGCATGCCCAGGGCAACGATGTTGGCGGTGCTGCCAATCATCGTGATGTTGCCGCCGAAGCAGGCTCCGAAGAGCAGCGCCCACCACAGGGGCATGTCCTTCACCGTCTTGCCCAGCTCCTGGATGACCGGACAGAACGCCGCCACGAAGATGACGTTGTCGACGAACGCCGAGCCGAGCGCCGAGACGACCAGCACGAAGGGCACCAGGGCGGCCAGGGTTGTCCCGCACAGCCCCGCCAGGCGGTCCGCCAGATAGACGTTCACGCCCGTGTGCTCGAGGGTGCCCGCCACCGCGAAGAGAAGCATGAAGAAGAGCAGTGTCCACCAGTCCACCTCGCGCTCGACATAATGCCGGGCGCGGCGGCGGCGTACGATCATCACCACCCCGGAGCACAGCAGTGGCGCGATCAGCAGGACGCTGTTCTTCTCCAGGCCCATCAGCCTCTCCAGCGGATGGTGCATGGCGATCAGCGCGATCGTCACCGCCAGCAGCAGCAGCCCCTGGCGATACGGCACCTTGACCTGCGGCACCAGGCTCAGGTTGCGCGCCAGGCGCTCCTTCAGCCGCTCGTCGAACACGGCCAGGTCGCGCCGATAGTACCACATCGTCACCGCCGTGGTCGCCGCCAGCGCCACCAGCATCGGCGGGAACGCCCAGACCATGAAGTCGGTGAAGGTCAACCCCGCCTTCGTGCCGATGTAGATGCCCACCGGATTGCCCATCATCGTTCCGGCGCTGCCGACATTCGTGCACAGCACGCAGATGATGATGTACGGGGCCGGATTGAGCTTCAGCCGCTCGCAGACCTGGAAGATCAGCGCCGCCGTGAACATGATCGCCGTGACCTCGTCCACCGCGCACGCCAGCAGCGCCGAGGCGACCGCCGTCACGGCGATGAACTTCATCCCCGACATGTTCGGCATCGAGTCGATGAGCTGCGCTATCCAGGTGAAGAAGCCGAGGTCGCGCAGCGCCCCGACAATGATCATCATGCCCACCAGGAAGAGGATCACCTCCAGCGAGGAGGAGGCCACGAACGCCTCGATGTCCAGCGAGCGGGTCATGATCAGAACCCCCAGGCCGAGAAAGGCGATCGCCAGCCGGAAGGTCCAGAAGAAGAGGGTGCCGAGGATGATGCCGAGGAAGACGCAGCAGGCCACCGTCTGGGTGCCGGTCAGGCCGAGCAACCAGACCCCGACGGCCCCGAAGCCGAGGCATGCCCCGAGCAGGATGGCCAGGCGCCGGATCAGCGCCCCGGCGTTCAGTTCGGCCTTGCTTTCCTCGCCGTGCATCGCGTCACGCCCAGAACAGCTTGGTGGTGAATTCGTGCAGGTTGACCACCCCCGTCAGCTTGCCGCCGTCCACCACCAGAATCTGGCGCTGGTTCTCCATGATGAACATCTTCGCCAGCTGGATCGCCGGCAGCGTTTCCGGCACCGACGCGAACTCCTCGCGCATGATGTCCGCGATCTTCGTCTCGCCCTCGCTCTTGAGCATCTCCGCAAACGGCTGGAAGTGCAGGATCGGCGAGAGATCGTCCATCCACAGCAGATGCTCCGGCAGGCTGAAGCGCAGGATGTCCTCCAGGGAGAGCGCGCCGCGGACGTCCCCCTCCTGGTCGACGACCGGAACGTCCAGCAGGCCCCGGGTGGCGAAGGTTTCGATGGCCTTCTCCAGCGTCTCGTGCTCGAGCAAGGTCACCGGTGTGGCGTTCATCACATCGCGTGCCTGTAGGTGGTCCCGGCCCTGGGTCGCCGTTCCCGCGAAGCACTCGATCAGGGCCTTGGGCGAGGCGATGGCGGCAATCCGACCGACGGCCGCCTCGTCCTTGAAGTCCTTGGCCAGGGCGGCAAGCAGTTTGAGGTGCGTCGCCGGGTCGTCCTTCGGGCTGAGGATGAGGATGACGACCTTCACCGGCGGCATGCCGGGGGCCTGGAAGTCGATGCCGGCGGGCGACGTGCCCATCGCCACCAGGAGCTGCCGCAGTCCCGGCAGCCGCGCATGCGGCACGGCCAGGCCGGGGGCGACGACGGTTGGCATGAGCTGTTCGCGGGCGACGACCGCGGCGACCGTTTCCGCGAGCTGTATCCCGGGGTTGTGCCGGGTCAACAGCGAGGCCAGCTCATGGATTGCCCCGGCGCTGGTCGCTGCCTGCAGCCCGCAGATGACGTTGCCTTCCGCGAGGAACTGGTGCAGGGTTGGCGGCGGGGCGGGGCTCATGGCGGGCACCTTCCGGACTGGAGCCATTGAGGAGAGGAGCCCATATCATGCCACCGGTTCGCGGCAATGCAAGTTCGCCTTGCTTTCCCACCCATGCCGGGATAGCTTTTGTGCTGCCCAAAACCATGCCCAATGGAGGATGCCAACCATGGATGTATCCCTTGTCCGCAAGGGCGAAGCCGAGCTCCGGCTGCCCGAGACGACCCTGTCGCTGCCGATCTACGAAGGCAGCGAGGGGGAACGTGCCATCGACATCGCCGCCTTGCGTCGGGATTCCGGCTACATCACCCTCGACCCGGGCTTCGTCAACACCGGTGCCTGTGACAGCCAGATCACCTTCATCGACGGCGAGAAGGGCATCCTGCGCCATCGCGGCTACGACATCGAGGACCTGGCGGAGAACTGCCTCTTCCTCGAGGTCGCGTACCTGCTGATCCACGGCAAGCTGCCCGATGCGCGCGAGGCCCATTGCTTCAAGGAGCTGATGAACCGCAACTCGATGATCCACGAGGACATGCGCACCTTCTTCCTGAACTACCCCGAGGGGGCCCACCCGATGGCGGTGCTCTCGGCGATGGTTGTTTCCCTCTCCTCATTCTACCCCGAGATCGAGCACCCCTCCGCGAACGAGGACGTGGACATGACGGTGACGCGGCTGCTCTCGAAGCTGCGCACCATCGCCGCCTTCTCCTACAAGAAGTCGGTCGGGGAGCCCTTCGTCTACCCGAGCCACAAGTACTCCTACTGCGAGAACTTCCTGAACATGATGTTCTCCTCGCCGGTGAGCGGCTATGAACCTGATCCCCTGGCTGTGCGCGCACTGAACCTGTTCCTGGTCCTGCACGCCGACCACGAGCAAAACTGCTCGACCTCGGTCGTCCGCTTCGTCGGCAGCGCCGGGAGCAACCTCTACGCCTCGATCTCCGCCGGCATCTGCGCCCTGTGGGGGCCCTTGCATGGCGGTGCCAACGAGGCGGTCGTGACCATGATCGAAGGCGCCCTGCGCGAGGGGGTCACCCCGGATCAGCTGATCGCCCGGGCCAAGGACCGCAATGCCAAGTTCCGCCTCATGGGCTTCGGCCACCGGGTCTACAAGACCTACGATCCCCGCGCCCGCATCGCCAAGCGCACTTGCCAGGAGTTGCTCACTAAGCTCGGCGACGCCAACGATCCCTTGCTGGCCTTTGCCATGGAGCTCGAGGAGAAGGCCCTGAAGGACGACTATTTCGTGGCCCGCAACCTCTATCCGAATGTCGACTTCTACACCGGCATCGCCTATCGCGCCATGGGCATTCCCACCAGCATGTTCACCGTCCTCTTCGCCCTTGGCCGCCTGCCGGGATGGATCGCCCATTGGCTCGAGCTGCACGACAGCCCCGTCCAGAAGATCGGTCGCCCCCGCCAGGTCTATTCCGGGCCCCCGCACCGTGCCTTCACGCCCATGGCGCAACGTGGCTAGCCGTGAGAAGCGTCCGACCCCGTGCCCGTGGATCGCGGCGGGTCAATCCTCGGGTTGGTCTTGCTCTGGCATGCGCTTCGGCCAGGCCTTGATGGCCTGGATGACGGCGCGGATGTAGGCGCATTC
>CAZBDL010000054.1:0-10068 GCA_964490525.1 uncultured Victivallales bacterium
AGATCGCCGAGAACCTCCGCCGCAAGGTCGCTGGGGTCGAGTTCGTCGGCAACACCGTCCATTCCGCCTGGCGCCTGCGCGAGACCATCGCCACCCGCCATTCCTACTGGAGCTGGCTCTTCGAGACCGGCCTGGTCAACGAGGAGGAGATCGAGAACGACAAGCTGCGCCTGCGTGAGAAGTACTGGGAGTCGGGGCATCTCGACTTCCGCGTCGCCGGAGTCGAGCTGCGCCCCGATCCGGCCGCCCCGGAGAAAATCACCGTCGTCTTCACCCTCGAGGAGGGCGAGCCCTACCGCGTCGGCGAGATCTCCGTGGTCGGCGCCGAGCGCATCACCCCCGACGAGTTCCAGCCCCTCCTGCGCCAGCAGCCCGAGGCCATCTATGACCAGCGCCTGATCCGCGCCGACCTCGGCATCATCCGCGGCCAGTACTACCCCCTCGGCTACTCCGACCTCGTCTGCGACGTCGAGCGCATTCCCCACCCCGACGCCCAGACCGTCGATGTCCTCTACCGCGTCAACGAGGGCCGTCCCTACACCGTCCGCGACATCCGCATCTCCGGCAACCGCGTCACCAAGGACAAGGTCCTGCGCCGCGAGCTGGCCCTCGAGCCGGGCGACCCGATGGACAAGACCCGCCTGGACGCCTCGCGCGACCGGCTTCTCGGCATGAACTATTTCAGCAAGGTCGAGGCGGTGACGGTGGACACCGAAGAGGCGGACAAGCAGGACGTGGACATCACGGTGGTGGAGAAGAACACCGCGAAGTTCACGATCGGCGGCGGGTATTCGGACTCGGACAGCATCGTCGGCATGCTCGAGCTGTCCGAGTCGAACTTCGACATCACCGAGCCGCGCAAGTGGTTCCGCGGTGGCGGCCAGCGCGCCAGCCTGCGCGCCCAGTACGGCCTCGAGCGCAGCGACTTCACCGCCAGCTTTGCCGAGCCTTGGCTCTTCAACTATCCGCTGCGCCTCGACACCAGCGCCTTCCACCGCGACCGGCGCTACGACGACTGGAAGGAGATGCGCACCGGCGGCGAGTTCGGCTTGACCAAGTACCGCATCCTTGACGACTTCAACTCCATCTCCCTCAGCCAGTACATGGCGGCGGTGCGCATCTACGACATGGACGACGACCTCAAGGTCGGCAAGAACCAGAAGTACTTCGGCGACGACGAGGGCACCGACTTCGTCAACACCACCACCCTCACCCTCTCGCGCGACACCCGCAACAGCCTGATCGACCCGACCGATGGCTACCTCCTCGAGCTGGCCGGCAGCGTCAACGCCGGCAACCACGTCTATTGCCGGGTCGAAGGCACGGCCAGCCGCTACTGGGGCTTCTGGGACGACATGTTCGTGCTTCACACCGGCCTGCGCACGGGCCTGGTTGGCGGCGGCCACGTCCCCATCTACGAGCGCTACTTCCTCGGCGGCGGCGAGAGCCTCCGCGGCTTCAAGTACCGCGACGTCGGCCCCGCCAACGACCGTGGCGACGTCTACGGCGGCAAGGCCATGGTCCTCGGCACCGTCGAGGTCACCCACCCGATCTGGGACTTCGTGCGCGGCGCCGTCTTCGTGGACGTCGGCAACGCCTGGTGGAGCGGCGGCGACTTTGGCGAGCTCAACATGGGCGCCGGCTACGGCCTGCGCGTCAAGCTGCCCTACGTCAACGCCCCGATGAAGTTCGACCTTGCCTACCCGATCATCATCGACCAGAAGCACATCGACCGCAAGCTCCGCTTCCACTTCAACGTCGGCGTCGCCTGGTAGGCCGTGGACCCGACCCCGAAGACGGCACGGGACCTGCAGTCCAGATCCGCATACATGACTTGCCTTGACCTGTCTATTGGGTTATAATATGACCCGAAACAAGTATGACGTCCTGATCAAGCGAAAGGTCGCACGCGGCCTGGGGAAGTTGCCCGCCGATGTCCAGAAGCTCTTTTATCTCCTCGTCGCCGACCTGCAAGCTGACGGGCCGGTCCAGAAGTCATGGCACAATTATTCTCCCTTGGGAAACGACAGGCATCGCTGCCACCTGAACTGCCGGTACGTCGCCTGCTGGACCTGCCGGAAACACGCCGTGGTCGTCGAGGTGTATTATGCTGGCTCTCGTGAAAAGGCCCCATATTGAATTGTCGCTCCATGGGGAGCAGGTGGGCGAGCTGGTCGATTGGATCAGGAAGAAGTACGACGTCTCCGTGCTGGCCGAGGAGCCTGCGGACGAGCTGGTCGCCATCGAAGGCACCGATTACTGGCAGGAAATGGAAAAGAACCGCGTCGGCAACCTGCTTGCCGGTGCCCGGCTGAAGGCCGGCCTGACTCAGGCCGAACTTGCCGAAAGGCTGGGCATCCGCCAGAACATGATCAGCGACTACGAACATGGACGCCGCACCTATTCCGATGCCATGGCCAAGCGTCTCGGCAAGACTTTGAAGGTGAACGAGGAACATCTGAAGTACGGCCGCCGGAAAGGGCGTTGACCATGAAGGTGCTGGTGATTGGCGGGGGGGGGCGGGAGCACGCCCTGTGCTGGGCGCTGTCGCGAAGTCCGCAGGTCACGGGGGTGTTCTGCGCCCCGGGGAATGCGGGCATTGCGGCGGACGCGACCTGCGTGGCGCTGTCCGCCGACGACCTTGGCGGCCTGGCGGACTTCGCCGTCGCCGAGGGCATCGGCCTGACCGTGGTCGGGCCGGAGGCGCCGCTGTGCGCCGGCGTCGTCGATGTGTTCCGGGCGCGGGGCCTGGCGGTCTTCGGCCCGGACCGGGAGGCGGCCCGGCTGGAAGGCTCCAAGGCCTATGCCAAGGACTTCATGGAGCGGCACGGGATTCCCACGGCCCGGGCGGCGGCCTTCACCGACGCCGCCAGCACCCTGGCCTATGTGGAGGCGGAATTCGCGGCGGGCGCGCCCGGCGTGGTGGTCAAGGCCGACGGCCTGGCGGCGGGCAAGGGCGTGATCGTCGCCACCGACCGGGCCACGGCCCGGGCCGGGGTCGAGGAATGCTTCGGCGGCGCCTTCGGCGAGGCCGGGCGCACGGTGCTGGTCGAGGAGCTGCTGCTCGGCGAGGAGGCCTCGATTCTGGCCCTGACCGACGGGCACACCATCCTCCCCCTCGCCTCTTCGCAGGATCACAAGCGCATCGGCGAAGGCGACACCGGCCCGAACACCGGCGGCATGGGCGCCTACTCCCCTGCCCCGGTGGTCGACGACGCCATGATGGCCCGCATCGACCGCGAGGTCCTGCAGCCCTTCCTCGCCGGCGTCCACGCCGACGCCCTCGACTACCGCGGCATCATCTATGCCGGCGTCATGGTCACCGCCGACGGCCCCAAGGTCCTTGAATTCAACGTCCGCTTCGGCGATCCCGAGACCCAGGCCGTCCTCTTGCGCCTCGACAGCGACCTCGCCGAGGCCATGCTGGCGACCGTCGAGCGCCGCCTCGCCGAGGTGCGCCTCGCCTGGTCGCCGGATCCCGCCGTCTGCGTCGTCATGGCGGCCGGCGGCTATCCCGGCCCCTACGCCAAGGGCCAGCCGATCACGGGGCTCGCCGAGGCCGCCGCCACCGGCGCCGTCGTCTTCCATGCCGGGACCGCGCGCAAGGATGGCCAGGTCGTCGCCCATGGCGGCCGCGTCCTCGGCGTCACCGCCCGCGGGCCCAGCGTCGCCGCCGCCGTCGACTGCGCCTATGCCGCCGTCGACCGCATCCACTGGGCAGGCGCCACCTGCCGCCGCGACATCGCCCACCGCGCCCTGCGGCGGGAGCGCACCTAGCGTCGCGGGCTGCGGGCCGTGGCGGTTGCGCGGCAGGCAGGGATGGCCTACAGTTACGCCCACCCCAAGGAGCCCCGCCCATGAAGATCGCCTGGCTGACCAGCGAAGCCGCCCCATACGCCAAGACGGGGGGGCTGGCGGATGTGTCCGCATCCCTGCCCGCCGCGCTTGCCGATCAGGGACACGAGGTGTCCGTGATCATGCCCTACTATCCGCAGGCGATGGGCAAGCATTGCGCCCGCACGCGCATCCGCCTGAGCGACTTCCGGGTTCCCTTCGCCTGGGGAACGGAACTCGCCCAGATCCGCGAGGAGCGGCGCGGCCCCCGGCTGACCTACTACTTCATCGAGTTCAACCGCTACTTCGACCGGCCCTTCCTCTACGACCACTACGGCGTGGAATATGGCGACCAGGCGGACCGGTTCATCTTCTTCTGCCGGGCGGCGATGGAGGCCGTCACCGCCCTGGGCCTGCATCCCGACATCCTGCACAGCCATGACTGGCACGCCGCGCTCGCCCAGGTCTACCTGAAAAGCCATCTCTACCGGGACCGGCCGGCCTTCGCCGGCTGCCGCGGCGTGATGACCCTGCACAACCTGGGATACCAGGGGGCCTTCGACAAGGGCTGCCTGTTCATGACCGGGCTGGGCTGGGAATACTTCAACTTCACCTGCCTGGAATATCACGACCGCCTCGGCCTGCTCAAGGGCGGCATCCTCTGCGCGGACATGGTCACCACGGTCAGCCCGACCTATGCCCAGGAGATCCTGGCGCCATCCTTCGCCTTCGGGCTTGAGCCGGCCCTGCGCCACGTCCATGGCCGCGGTCGCCTGCGCGGCATCCTCAACGGCATCGACATCAACGAATGGGATCCGGCCACCGATCCCGAGCTGCCCGCCCACTATGCCGTCGACGATTTGGGCGGCAAGGCCGTGTGCAAGGCGGCGCTACAGCGCGAACTGGGGCTGGCCGAGGAGCCAAAGTCCACGCTCATCGGCATCGTCTCCCGGCTAGCCCACCAGAAGGGGATCGACGTGCTGATCGACATCGTCGAGAACCTGATGGTCTACCAAAAGGCGCAGTTCGCGGTGCTGGGTTCGGGCGAATCCTGGCTCGAGGCCCGGTTCTCGGACCTGGCCACCCGCTTCCCGGGCCGCTGCGGGGTGTACATCGGCTACCATCACCGGCTGGCCCACCTCATCGAGGCGGGCGCCGACCTCTTCGCCATGCCCTCGCGCTACGAGCCCTGCGGGCTCAACCAGATGTACAGCATGCGCTACGGCACGGTGCCGGTGGCCCGGGCCACCGGCGGCCTTGCCGACACGGTCGTCAACTATCACCCGAAGAAGCTTGCCCAGGGCACCGGCTTCCTCTTCCGGGATCTCTATCCGATGGCCCTGCTCAACACCCTGTGCTGGGCCATCCATGTCCACCGCGAGCAGCCCCGGCATTTTGCCCGCCTGCAACGCAACGGCATGACCCGGGACTTCTCCTGGCAGCATACCGCCGCCGAATACGAGGCCCTGTACCGGGAGGCCCGCGCCTAGCTGGGGGGCGGCTAGAACCGTGGCTCGATCCAGTCGCAGGACAAGGCCGGAACGACGATCTGCGGGTCGTCGGGCTGGGTTCCGTCGATCAGGGCAAGAAGCCGGTCGCAGGCCTGACGGGCCATCGCCTCGAAATCCTGCTTGGCGACGACCACGGCTTGGGCGGGATGGGGCTCCCCGATCCACTGGTCGAAGCAGCCAAAGAGGAGATCCCGCCGGACCAGCGCCGGGTGCGCCTGGAGAAAGGCAAGGATCTGATGCTGGCCGGTGGCCAGGATGGCGATGGCTCCCCCCTTCGCGGTGGTCCGGGGAAGGCGATGCTCGCCGAGAGGCAGGCCCAGTTCGGCGGCCATCGTCAGCAGCCCCTCGCGCCGCGCCTGCTCGGCATTGTTGCCGTCGCCAAACAGCGAGATCGCCTGGCGGGCACCCGCCGTCGCCAGCCGCCGCAGCATCTGCCGTGAAGCCTCGGCGTTGCCGTTGATCACCCGATGCACCCGGGCCACGCCTTGGGGATAGCGGTCGATGAAGACCAAGGGAAAGCCACGCCGCAGCAGGGAACGGACCAGCCCTTGGTCGTCGAGCCCCGTGTTCGGGATGATCAGGGCACCGTCGGCCATGCCCTGCGTCAGGCGCGCAAGCTGCCGCCGGTAGACCTGTTCGTCATTGCGATGCAGCGCCGCCATCAGGTCGTAGCCCTGCTCGCCGAGATAGACGCTGGCATAGTGCGCCGGCACCTGCTCAAGCGTCGAGCGCAAGGATGGCATGAGAAACCAGATGGTCCGCGACCGGCCCGCCACCAGCGCGCGGGCCGCCAGGTTGGGGCGATAGCCCAGACCGGCCGCCAAGGCCTTGATGCGCTCACGGGTCGCCGCCTTCACCTGCGGGTCGTCGCGCAGGGCCCGGGACACCGTCGAAACGTCCTTCCCGCAGGCCCGGGCAATGTCCTTCAGGGTCGTCGACATCGAATCTCCATGGTCGCGCCCGGCCTCATCGTGTAAGGAAAAGGATTGAGCATCCAATAACCAACAAGGAATATCCAACCGAAGAAGTTAAGAAAACCAGCTTAGCCGGCAGATCTCTTCCTTGGACATTGGACATTCCTTGTTCGATATTGGTTATTCGAAAACACATATACCATTCATCGTCATCAGCGGGAGACCGAAATTCGCCCGTCCACCGCGCAACAAATCCGCCATCCGTCATCCATCATCCGCTATCTTTACTCCTCCCTTTCGACCAACTTATAGGTGCGGATCTCGAAGGGTTGGAGGACGACCTCGGAAAGGCCATTGGCGACCACCGTCTCCTGGCCATCATGCCATTCCATCAGGTCGGTCTCGACCAGGGCGGTGGCACCGGGCAGGGACAAGGTGGCCCGGGAGGCGCGGCCTTGGGTCTCGACCAGGCGGACGATGCGGCAATCCTCCTTCTCGGCCCGCTTCAGGACCTCGAGGGAGACGCCGTCGCCGACGACGACCCGGCAGGGCACGCGGGCCTGGCCCACGGCCAGTCCGGGGAAGGCGGCGGGCGGCTGGTTGAGCATGGCGGCCTCGGCCATGACCGGCGACCCGACCAGGCCCCCGGCATGTGGCAGGAAGGCATAGGTGAAGCGGTGATGGCCGCGGTCGGCGATCGGATCGGGATCGGTCGGTGAGCGCAACAAATTCAGGTCGAGGGTGTTGTCAAGGACCCGGTAGCCGTACTTGCAGTCGTTCAGGAGCGCGGCGCCGGCGTCGCGTCCGGACAGGTCGGCATAGCGGTGCGCCGGCACCTCGAAGCGCGCCATGTCCCAGGAGGTGTTGCGGTGGGTCGGGCGCATGACGTGCCCGTACTGGATCTCGAACGCGGCCTCGGCGCTACGCACCGCGACCGGAAAGGACACCCGCAGCATGCGGTGGCGCTCGGCCCAGTCGACCTCGGTGGCAAAGTCCAGCCGCTTCGACCCGGGCGAGAGGCAGACCGTCTGACCGATGCGCGAGGCCTCGCCGATCGCCGTGCGGAAGCGCAGCACCTGGCGCACCGGTCCGTCGGCAACCCGCTCGGCCGATTCCGCCCGCGCATCCTCGATCCACTCCTCCTCGTAGTTGATGTCGATGTCCCACGCGTCGAACTCGTAGGGACGGTCCACGTAGAGGGACAGGCGGTTGCCGACGCGGTCGGCGGCGAGCATCTCGCGCCCCAGCTCCTTGTCGAAGGCCTGGATCAGCTCGCCGTTCTCAGCGAAGACATAGCGCACCAGGCCGTTCTCGAGGACCAGCCCGGCATCCGCCGCCGGTTTGGCGGCGGCCGCCACGCCCTGCCGCCGGAAGGTCGCGAAGTCCGCGCCGGGCACCTCGACCAGCGCCATCGTCCGCCCGTCCTCAACCTGCGTCGGCACCAGCTTGCCGTCGGCATCGGCCAAGCCGTCGGTCCCCCATGCCTCAGGCAACGGCAACGCGCCGCGCCAGGGATGGGACAGGCAGTTGACCAGGGTCAGGGCCTCCGCGTCGGCCGTGAAGAGCCGTGCGGCGGCGTTTGCGGCGAGCTCGGCGCAACGGGTGCGCCCCTCGTCGTACTCGCGCTCGGCAACCTCGTAGACATGGTGGATGCTCGAGCCCGGGATGATGTCATGGAACTGATTGGTCAGCAAAGTCTTCCAAATTGCGTCAAACTCCGCCCGCGGATAGGCACCGGGCGCCGCGCAGGCGCACAGGAACTCGGCCAGGCGCAGGGACTGCTCCAGGCGGCGGTTCCCGAGCTTCGCCTTCGCCTGGGTGGTGTAGGTGGCCCGGTGGCGCTCCAGGTAGAGCTCGCCGACCCAGACGTCGAGGACATCGGCCTTTCCCCCCAGGCGGTCGAAGAAGTCCTGCGCCTTGCCGAAGCCCAGCCGCGGACAGCCGTTCAGCGCCTGCAGCCGCAGGCCGCGCTCGACATACTCCTCCTTCGGGCCGCCCCCGCCGTTGCCGATCCCGAAGAGGCAGAGGAACTCGTCCAGCACGTCCTTCTCGCGGAAGCGGTTCTGCCCCCCGATCAGGCTCGACGGCGTGTTCGGGCCGTTGTAGTTGTTCTCCGGCGGGAAATGGGTGATCACCCGCGAGCCGTCGATACCCTCCCACTGGAACGTATGGAAGGGGAAGGCGTTGACGCTGTTCCAGGAGATCTTCTGGGTGAGGAAGGTGTCGACCCCGGCGCGCCTGAGGATCTGGGGCATGGCGGCGGAATAGCCGAAGACGTCGGGAAGCCAGAGGTTGCGCACGTCGACCCCGAACTCGTCGCGGAAGAAGTTCTTGCCATGGAGGAACTGGCGGACCATCGACTCGCCGCCGATGACGTTGCAGTCGCACTCGACCCAGGCCCCGCCCTGGATCTCCCAGCGTCCATCGCGGACCCAGCCACGGATCTTCTCGTAAAGCTCGGGATAGTTGTCCTTGACCATCTGGTAGAGGATCGCCTGGGAGGCGCCGAAGACGTAGTCGGGATAGCGCGCGAAGAGGGCGCCCTGGCTGGCGAAGGTGCGCGCCGCCTTGCGGATGCTCTCGCGCACCGGCCATAGCCAGCCCACGTCCAGGTGCGCATGCCCCACCGCCGTCACCGCCAGGTCGACCGGATTCGTCGGCGTCTCAAGGACTTCACGCAAAACGTCGCGGGCCGCCGTCGCCCGCGCCGGATCGTCGCGATACACCGCCACGGCGGCATCGAGCCGACGCACGACCTGCGCCCGGCGGACGCTGGCCTCCGGCAGGGCCTTGGCCAGGTCGAGCAGGACGTCGACATCCAGCCAAAGCTGCCAGACCTCGTCGCGCAGCCAGCACAGCTCGAGGCGATGGGCGATGCCATCGCGCCGCCCGTGCAGGTGCGGGTCGTCAAGCTCCGGATCCCCGGGACGGTCGACGCCGAAGAAATGGTTCACCGTCGCCTCGACCCAAAGCTCCACCCCTTCCCCGCCGCGACAAGGCTCGAAAAGGCGATGGAGGTCCTTGCTGTAGTGGCTGTCGAAGACCGAGCCGTTGGCCAAGCCATAGGCCGGACAGCCCTGCGCGTCGAAGACCAGGGCCTCGCCGTTGAAGTCGAGGCGCGCCGCCACCGTCCGCCCGGCCCACGCCACCGGAACCACCCCCTGCAGACGGAACCAGGCGCTCTCCCAGGCCTTGCCCCAGGTCTCGCCCTGGCGGATCGGCCGGGCCTCACCCTCCATCCGGCGCGCGAACGCCACCGGCTGGGCGCTGAGCCGATATTCGCCATCCAACGGGATGGCCCCCCCGATGATCTTCGCCTTCAGCCGCGAACGGAAATGGTCGATCCGCGCCAACGACAGCCGTTCCTTCTCATGATGCATGGGAGCTTCATCCTTTTTGGCTAGAAAACAAACGTTTGCATTTAATATTTGACTGCATCCGAAGAATGTCAAGGGCTATTTCGCAATCGCTTGTATTTGGTCTTCATTGCCACGGGCCCTGCCGAAGCCTGCGGTCCGGGATCGGCGATCGCCCGCGCATCCAGCGGCGCATTCGTCCGCAGGAGCGGACTCCTGCCTTCCCCCCTGCCCCATGATGCCATTGTCCACGGGGCTCGTCTCCGTGTCCCTGCGGTCGTGCCCGGGTGGATGTCAAAGCACCGAACTGAGACTATAGTAAATGCGGTGGCAAGGCGAGTCCAGCCGCCATCGAGGAGCATGGAACCAGGACATGTCCGAAGAACTTCACCTTCCCCCCATGGCGAAGCCGCCACGGCGACGGCTGTCATCATCCAGCCAGAAAGAGGCGGC
>CAZBDL010000054.1:10078-12452 GCA_964490525.1 uncultured Victivallales bacterium
GTCCGCCAAGCCAGTCTCAGCGGCGGTCTTCTTCGAGGCGGGCGACATGTCCGACACCGAGAACCTGACCAAGCTGCTGAAGCCTGCATCGACACAGCCGGAGGCGCCGATCACCAGCGCGAGGGGGGGGGATCTTCCGGACGGGTCGTTGGCCGACCTGCTGCGGATTCCGGTGGCGTCGCCGGCGGTAACCCCGCCCGAGCCGGAACCCGAACCCGAATCGACAGCGGTGGCGCGAGAGGAGGTACCGCCGACGCCGAGCGGGAGCATACCCTCTGCCAGGGAACGGGCGGGACGATGGTTCCGAGTGCATCCGCGGGTGCTGCTGGCGATTCCGGTGGTGCTGCTGGCGATGGGCATCTTCGCCTGGTGGAGCATCCAGTCGGTGGCACACGAAACGCCGGGCGAAGGGGCCAAGCGCCCGCCGCCCCGACGTGATCCCGCCGTCCGCTTCGAGAACATGGACGTGGAACGGGTGAAGGCGCTGGGCGAGGCGGATCGGCAGGCGATGCTGGCGGCCATCGGAACGGCGGTTGACCAGGACAACTGGCAGCGCATCCTGAATCTCGGCGGCAAGGCCCTGGAGGCAGGCATCGGCGATCCCGGCGAGCTGTGGCTGCGCCTGGGCCAGGCCCATGTCGCCTTATCCCAGGAGGCCCAGGCCCATATCGCCTTCCATCACGCGGTGGCGCACGGCGCACGGGATCTCGCGGCGATGCTCTTCCTGGCCCGCCGCGCGCTGGCGGCGGGGAATGCCGCCGGCGCCCTGCCGGTGCTCCGCGACGCCGCCGCCGCGTTTCCCGACGAAAAGGACATCTTCCTGCTCACCGGCCAAGCCTGCCTCGCGCTGGAGCGCGAGACCGAGGCCCTGGCCGCCTGGCGGCGACTGGCGGAAGTCGACTTCCCGGACGAGCTGCTCCCCGTCCACCTGGCGCTGCTACGACGGCATGGCGACACCGCCGAAACCTTCCGCTTTGCGCTCTTTGCCGCCCGCAAGAACCAGCAGGCGAAAGACTATCTGATGGCAGCGGAGAACGCCCCGGACGTCGATCAGCGGCTCTTTGTCCTGGCCGAGGCGGCCGGCCTCTTCCGCGACAATCCGGAACGGGACAGGATCGCGCTGCTGCGCGCGGAGAACATGCTCGACGCCGGGCGGAAGGCCGAGGCGGCCATGCTCCTGAAGAGCCTGCGCCTCGAGGACCAGCCGCCAGAGAGCCTGCCGCGCCTGGCGGAGCTGACGGTCCGGGCCGGCAGCATCGACGCCCTGCGCGATGTCTGGACGGAGATCCGCCGCCTCTACCCGAACGACGTGGCGCTCCACGAGCGGCTTTCCGCCATGCTCGTGGAGACCGGGGGGCGCCAGCAGGTGCGCAGCCTCTACGGGCGCTGGGTGGCCGACGAGCCCGCCCACCCACTGCCCCGCTACATCTTTGCCTTGGGCCTGGAGGACGACGAACTGGCCCTGGCCACCCTCGAGGAAGCGCTTTCCCGCAACCCAAACTTTGCCGAAGCCGCCTTTGCCGCCGGCGAACTGGCCCGTCGGTTGGGCGACCATGATCGCGCCGCCCGTCACTATCAGACGGCGATGCGCCTGCGCCCGGGGCACCGCGAGACCCGCTATGGGCTGGCGATGAACAACATTTCTCGCGACGGGGCCGACGCCCTGCGTGCCTACGAATCCTTCCTGGTGGGGCAACGGGTTCCCCGCCACGAGGCCCTGCCGCAGCTGCTCGCCCTGGCCCAGCAGCTGCCCAGCCCAGCTGCCGCCGAGATCGTGCTGACCGAAATGGCGGAGATCCCCGAGCTTGCCGACCTCTACCGCCGCCAACGCGTCCGCACCCGCCTGATTTACCAGCAGCTCACTGACCAGGACTTCGCCGGCGGCTATCCCCGCGAACTCCGCGAATACCACATCCTCCACCTGCTTGGCCAGGGGCGTCTCGGCGAAGTGCTCATGATGCCCACCCCAAAGGAGGACTTCCCGGAATTCTGGAAGGTCTTCCTGTGCTGGCGCGACGATATCGACATTTGGCGCGACAACGCCCGCCTGCTCCTGGCCAAGCATCCCGGCGATCCCCTGGTCGAGGGCGCGGTTGGCCTCTGGTTGCGCACCCTCACCCCGGAGGCCGCCGCCGCCCTGCTGCCGCGCATCCCGAGCGAGCGCCGGCCCGTGCTCGCCCTGATGATCGCCGAGCGCCACCGCCAAGACAAGAACCGCACCCGGGCCCGGATCGAATATCTCCGCGCCCTGCGCATTGCCGGCGTCAGCCCATATGCCCAGTGCATCCGCTGGTTCAGCGAACATTGACTTTCCCCCCCGGTGCAGGTAGACTACCACCCCATCGGCACCAGATCGGCGGGCGACGACGACGGG
>CAZBDL010000055.1:0-12444 GCA_964490525.1 uncultured Victivallales bacterium
TTTCGAGCCCTATGGCGACTGGACCCCGATGGTCTGGCGCGAACGCATGGTCGGACAGCCGCTCACCGTCGAGACGGTCGACGAGCCCGAGGCCTACCGGGTTACTTCGGCTGACGATCCCGCCTTTGCCGCCGGGAGCGCGCCCGTCGCCGTCCACCGCAAAAGCAAGCCGACCGACCAGGACATGACTGGCGGCGGCAAGGCGGTCCGCCACATCGTCTACCTGAAATTGCCTGCGCCACTGAAGGATGGCGCGACCTACACCGTCGCTTTCCGCGCACTGAACACCCGTCAGGAGAGCGCAACCTATCGCCATGCCCCGCGCGAACTTCGCAGCGAGGCGATCCATGCCAGCCACATCGGCTACCGTCCCGACGATCCCTTCAAGCGCGCCTACCTGTCCCTGTGGTTGGGCACCGGCGGGACGATGGCCTACGCCGCGCCGGAATTCGAGCTGCTCGATGACCGCACCGGCGAGACCGTCCACCGCGGGCAGATTGTCGCTGGCTTCCCCGCCGACCGCCCGGAAAAGCTCAAGGTCGAGAAGAACTTCAACTTCACCGATGTCTACTACCTTGACTTCCATGATTTTGCGACGCCGGGGACGTATCGTGTCCATGTCCCAGGGATCGGCTGCAGCGCGCCATTTTCGATTTCCCCCGACGCCTGGACGGTGCCTTTCCGCACCTCCCTGCACGGGCTGCTGGCGCATCGTAGCGGCATTGAGCTTGGCCCGCCGTTCACCGAATACCGGCGTCCGCGCAACATGCACCCGGCGGACGGCGTCAAGGTCTTTGCCATGACCCGTACCCGCCTGGAGGGTGAGTCCGGCACGGTCGAGGCCGAAATCCGCGAGCAGCTCGGCAATCCGCCGGATGTCTCCCGGCTGAAGGAATATGCGGATGCCTGGGGCGGCTACATGGATGCCGGCGACTGGGACCGGCGCAGCCAGCACCTGGTGGTCAGCCGCGACCTGCTCGAGCTGTATCTCCTCTTCCCCGAGCATTTTGCCCAGATCAAGCTGGCCCTGCCCCCCGCCGAGGCCAATGACCGGATCCCCGACCTGGTCAACGAGTGCCTCTGGAACATCGACGGCTACCGGCGCCTGCAGCGTCCGGACGGCGGGGTAGGCGGCGGCATCGAGTCGACCTCCCATCCGCGTCCCGGCGAAGCGAGCTGGCAGGAGACGCTGCTCATCGGGACGTTCGCCCCGGATCCGGTCAGCTCCTTGCTCCTGGCGGCCACCGCCGCCCAGGCTGCGGGCATCCTCGCGGACGTCGGCGAGGCGTCGGCCACCGCCTACCGCGACAGCGCCGTGCGCGCCTGGGACTGGGCTGAGGCCAATGCCGAGCGCGTGCTCGCCGAGATCGCCGCCCGCTCGCCGAATGTCAAGACGGATTCCATCCGCAGCGAACTTCGCGGCGCCTGGCTGATGGCCGCCGCCGAATTGTTCCGTCTGACCCGCGAGGAGCGCTATCACGCCGCCTTCCGGGAGACGTTCGCGACCCTCAATCTCCAGAACATCAGCAACGAGGAGATGGGGGCCCTGTTCTGTTATGCCCGGTTGGCGGACGACCTGGCCGACCCGGCGCTGAAGGAGCAGGCGGCCGCGGAGATCATCAAGGCCGCCAACGTCGCGGTCGAGTTCGGCGAGGGCAACGCCTTCAGCCTGCACACCCGCGCCCCCGGCGTGCCGATGATGGGCTATCTCGGCTACTACTCGGTGCCGGAGATGATCACCGGCCCGATCCTGCCCCGCGCCTACCTCCTCACCGGCGACGAAAAGTACCTGCGCGCCGCCGTCGCCGCCGCCAACTTCTCGGCCGGTGCCAATCCCGTCAACATCACCTTCACCACCGGCGTCGGCCACGACTGGCCGCGCGCCCCGCTGCACATCGACAGCCGCGTCACCGGCCAGGCGCCGCCCCATGGCATCACCGTCTATGGCCCGATGGACGCCGCCGCCGACTTCGGCTTCAACGGCTGGGTCCACCAGTGGCACCTCGGCGACATGGTTCCCCCCAGCCGCGAATGGCCTGCCAGCGAGTGGTACGTCGACCTCTACCTCTGGCCCGCCATGAACGAGTACACCGTTCAGCAGACGATCCGCCCCACCGCCTACTACTGGGGCTTCCTCGGTGCCAGGCCGCTGGCCCGCTAGGGCCCCGTGGCCGGCCGCGTCCCGCTGTCGGCGTGCCCGGGAACCACGCCGCGGCGTGGTAAGCGCCCAGCTCCGCATGTTATTGCCACGCCGGGGGGCGAGGTGCCCCGGCCACGTCCTTCCGCCACCCCTCCCAGGGTAGTAGCTGGTTCCTACATTGCGCAGGGCTTCGCGCGGTACGGACACAACGGATCATGCCAGTCAATTCCCGGTACCCGAAGTGTGGCGATTATGCATCCAGATGTCGCGTTCCGGTACTGGGCGGGCGGCGCGAAGCGGAATACGCTAAGGGCAGCGATGAATCCATTCAACGGGAAGGCCCTGTTGTCATGTCCAACGTTTCTCCACCCCGGCTTTGGGCAAGGGCGACGGCGAGTTCAAGCAGGGCCTCCACGCTTCTTGGCCTGCTGGCCGCGCCAGTCGTAGCTCGCAGAGCAAAGGCAAGCTCAATGAGCGTTTTCACGCTCATTGAGCTGTTGGTGGTGACTGCCATCATCCTGATCCTGCTCGCCATCCTGCTGCCGTCGCTCAGCCGCGCCAAGGACGTGGCCAAGGACTTGAGCTGCAAGAACAATCTCAAGCAGCAGGCACTTGCCTTCAACCTTTATGCCGTCGACCACGGTGGCTGGTTTCCGATGGCTGCCGGAGGCCCCGACTACCATGCCATCAAGGGGCGCATGTTACGTTGGGCCACCCAGAACGCCAGCGACGGGCGTCCTGCGCCGATGTTCCTGTCGCCGCAGTACGGCGATTCCTTCGAGATGTGGTCCTGTCCCGCGAACCGCTGGGGGAAGGTGGGATCGGTCGACCACGCCGACTGGGCATCTTGGAAGGCCTGGGTCGAGAGCGGCGACTACTTTGGGCGTATCCGCAACACCAGCTACTATTGTGTTCGCCCTCTGTCCAGCCATGGCAACACCTACAACGGATCTCGTGAGCTGGCTCCCAGCCAGGGCAAGGCCTACTATCACCGGTACATTGGCGCGGCCGCCCTGTTCAACAGCCTTGCCGTCATGCCCCTCGCGGCCGATTCGAGCCTGTCTGCTCCCACCGGTGCCCCCGACTACGACAAGAACCTCAAGGTCTTCACGCGCTACCGGCACATCAATCATTACAACTATGCGCGCGTCGACGGGGCCATCGGCCAGACCATTGTCCGTGGGCGCTTCTTTGGCGATTTCGCGCAGTCCCGGCGGGACTTCATCTTCCAGCAACTGGACGACAACGACGACCGCGCCCCGGTCTTCCAGGGGGATATTTCCCCTTTCCTGTGGAACAACGGGAACTGGCCGAGCTGGTGATCGGGGGAAATGGCGCTAGCTTAAGGCCAACGTCTGGTGGGTAGCAAGATGCCTGTCCTGGCACCGGTCTTGGCGGTCTGGTTGGGGTGTTGCCTGGCGGCGACGGCCGGGGATGACGCTTGGCCGCCGCAGGTGCCGGCGTCGTTCCGCCGCGTCCTCGCCGCCGACTTCGAGGGAGTGGCGAAGGCGGACGGGCATCGCCTCGACTGGCCCGTGCCCCATTGGTTCGAGTTTGCCGCGCGCCATCGCGAGGACGGCGGGAAGGGGAATGGCGAGGGGGGCGCCCGGATGTGGGTCGAGAGCGGCAAGGCGCGGAGCGGCAAGCGTTGCATTGGGTTGGAGTTAAAGGACATAGCCCGCAGCCGCCGGGCCGAGTTCGCCGTCTTCCTGGACGACGTGGTGGCGGACGAGTATTTCCTGTCGTATTGGCTGCAGGTCGACACGGACTGGGGCCTGCATCATCCACAGGGGAAGGACTGGTACGAGATCGGCAATCCCTGTTCGGCGGGGGGGGCACCGTATGCCGCGATCTGGCTCTCGGCGCCGGACGCCGACCAGGCCACTTACTCCCTTGAGTTGGGGGGGCGGGACGCGGCGGGCAAGCCCTACCATGCGGGGAAGCACCGTGGCATCAATCTGCCCCGCGAGCGTTGGTTTCAGGTGGTCGCCCACGTGCGCCTGGATCCGTCCAATGGCATGGTGCGGGTGTGGTGGGACGGGGCGTTGGTGGGCGAAGCCGTGGGCGTGCCGACCCGTCCAGCCGCTGGCGGAGCAAGGAAGCAGGCATCGATCGCCAAGATCTACCATGACCGGGCCGACCGGGTGCCCAAGAGGATCTGGGTCGATGACCTTAGCGTGTATGTCCCGGCGGCGCAGGCGGCGGGCGCGCCGATCCTGCCGGGGGAGGGGAGCGATGCCGTCGGGGCATCGTCGGAGGATGCCCCGTTCCTGCCGCTCGACATGGCGCCGGGGGCATGGCGCAAGGCGTATTTCCATGACGGGGAGCCGTCGGCACCCGAGGCCATGCGCCGACTGACGGCGTACGAGGATGCAGTCCATGGGCCGGTGCTGACGGTGGGCCCTTGGTATCATGGGCAATGGAGCCTACGCTGGGATCATGGTGCGGCGATTCCCGTTCCGGCGTTCACGCTCCGGGGGATGTACCGAACGGAGGACTGCCTCCCTGGCGAGACGCTGCTGCGGGTCGAGTATCTGCGGGAAGGGCGGTCGCTGGCCAAGCGGGACTGGCAACAATGGGGGGTGCCGACGGATGGACAATGGCGTCCCTTCCGGATCGACCGTCCGCTTCCCTGGCCGGGCGCGGACGCGGTTCGGATCGGACTGGGACTGTCGACGCACACCGGCGGGCGCCTGCATTTCGCCCGGCTGGAGATCCGGCCGTGTCCCGATCCCGCGCAGGCCTATGGCGAGCCGCCGGTGGCCGCGCCCCTGCGGCGGCGCGACCTCGCCTTCCTGTCGGGAAAGCCATCAGACCGCTATCGTCTCGAAGGCCAGGGCGAGATCTGGACGCTGGTGGCACCGGACGGTTCCCCGTTCTACTCGATCGGCTCGATGGCGCCCTGGGACGAGATGTCGCCGTCCCGCCAGGTCGCGTTGATCAAGGACCTGCAGGACAAGGGCTACAACAGCATTGCCGCCTGGATGGGGTTGCGCCGCTTCGTGGGCGCCGACGCCCTCCGGACTCTGGCCGCGGCCGGGGTCGCGCCGATGCCCATCTTCCACACGCTGGAGAGCTATGGCGACGAGCGCCGCATCCATCCCTTCCTGCTGCGCGATGCGCACGGACAGCCCAATTCAGGCGAGATCCGCCACGCCTTTCCCGATCCCTTCGATCCCGGATTCCGGGCATACTACCGGGAAATGGTGGCCCGGGAGATGGCGGTTGCCGAGGGCAACCCGCATCTTGTCGCCTGGATGCAGGACAACGAGCTGTCGCATGCGAACCTGTTTCGTTGCGTCTTCTCCGAGCATGCGGGACGGCGCTTCGTCGCCTTCCTGAAGGAGCGGCATGGTGGTGACATCGCACGGCTGAACCGTGCCTGGGGAACACGGTTTGCGAATTTCGCGGAAATCCTCGCCGCACGGCATGTGCCGGTGGCCAGCGTCGGGGCGGATTTTGACGACTACTTCGCCTTTTCCCGGGAGGTCGTGGCGGCCTATGCCCGCCTTTCCCTGGACGTCTTCCGGGAGCTTGATCCGGGGCGCCTGGTCTTTTCCAACCGGTTCATGCACGAGCCCGAGACCCTGCGTTATGCCGACCTGTATGCCGGCTTCGACGCGATCGCCCTGAACCTCTATCCCGCCAACTTCACCTATGGCCTATGTCCCGAGGAACGGGCCTTCATCGAGGCGCTGCACCGCCGCACCGGGCGTCCGCTCATGATCACCGAATGGTCCATTCCCGCCGCCGACTCCGGCCTCTATGGCGCGCGGGACAAGCTCCCCATGGACTGGTCGTGGAACGAGCTGGTGCCGGACCAGGCGATCCGTGCCGCCCAGGCAGCAAGCGTTGCCCGCGAACTCCACGCCTTACCTTTCGTCATCGGGGCCCATTGGTTCCAGTACATGGACGTGGCCTCGGCGGCGCGCCAGGCCAATCGCGGCATCTTCCATGCGGACAAGGTCACGCCCTGGCATGAGCTGACCGCGGCCATGCGGGAGGCGCATCACGACATCCTGCAGACGCATGGCACCAGCCCGGTGGGGCCAGGGACGAGGCAGGAGCCCGCTTGCCGCTAATGCGGATTCAAGGAATGCCCATCGAGGACGACGACGAGCACGAGTATGGGCACGATTGGCACATGCGTCGGCGAACGGATCTTCCGGGGCCCTCAGGCGGCGGCGACAGAGGCGAGGGTGAGCGCCAGGGTGGCGAGGATCGAGGCGACGCCGAAGCGCAGCAGGCGCGGCGTTCCGGGCTGTCCGCCGCGGCAGAGGATCAGGGCGACGCACGGGATGGGCGGCAGGGCGATGGCCCATGCCAGGCGCTCCGGATGGCGCGCGGCGACGATGGCCAGCAGCAGGGCCAGGCTGAGGCCGTGCAGGAGCATCACCGCGCCCTGGGCGCGCATCTGGCCGAGGAGCACCGTCGCCGAGCGCTTGCCGCAGTGGCGGTCGGAGGGTTCGTCGGGCAGCGAGGTGCCGATGGCGCAGGCCAGCATCGTGGGCAGGAGCACGGGCAGGATGCGCCAGGGAAAGCCGGCGATCCCGGCGGCCTGGGCATGCCATCCGAGGAGGGGCAGGACGATGCCGGTGCCCGCCATCTGCAGGAGTTCGCCGCCACCCCGGTAGTTCAGGCGCAGGGGGGCGTGGCTGTAGGCCAGGAGCAGGGCGATGGCGAGGGCCCACAGGGCGATCGGGAGCAGGTGCCCGGTGATGACGGCCAGCCCGGTGGCGCAGGCCAGCGCCAGCAGGGCCGCCAGGATGGCGCCGGTGCGAAGTTCGCGACGCGAGAGGTCGCCGTCAACCAGCACCCGCGACCCTCCGGAGAAGAAGGTGAAGGTTCGGTTCGGGCGGTCGGCGTCGAGGTCGGCCACGTCGTTGGCCTGGACGATGAAGAGCTGGATGAAAAGGCCGAAGGCATGTGCCAGGAGCAGGGCCTGCCAGTTCAGGGGAAGGCCAGCCGCCACGGCGTAGAGCTGCCCCGCCAACAGGGGCGTGAGTATGAAGAGCTGCGAGGGCAGGCGCGAAGCCTTTAGCCAAGCGGCCAGGCGCCACCCCTTGGCGCCGTTGCCATGCCGTGTGCCGTGATCCATGGTCGTCCTTCCCCGTTGGCGGCAACATAGCATGCCGCCGCACCATCGGGAGGCGGAAAATTTATTTTTCGCGACCGCCTTGACATAGGTAATATAATTAGTTATAATATAGCCAACAGGGAGATCTCCGATGGTGCGAATGACGCAGCAGCAGATTGCCCGCGAGGTGGGGTTGTCGCAGGCCAGCGTCTCGCTGGTGCTGCGGGATCCCGCGACGAGCAAGGTGTCGGCGGACAAGAAAGGGCGGATCCTCGCATTGTCCAGGCGCCTGCGGCGTCCGGTCGGCAAATCTGCACCGGGCCCCTTGGCGTTGCTGGTGTGGGGATCATACGACCTGCGCGACGCCTACTATTCGCGGTTTGTCCGCGGCATCGAGGCGGCGGCTTCGGGCATGCGACGGGCGCTGGTGGTGCGGCATCTTGACGAGGGCGAGGTTCTCGGGCTTTCCCACGTCCGCGCCTTGGGCGAGGGGGCGATCCTGATGGGGGTGTTCAAGCGGGAGCAGGTTGTGTCGCTGTCGTCGGGGATGCCGACCGTCCTGCTCAACCGGGTGTTGCCTGAGGTGGGCCGTCCGATGGTGACGAGCGACCAGTTCGGGGCAATGCACCAGGTGGTGGCGCATCTGCATGGCCTTGGGCATCGACGCATTGCTTTCCTGGGGATGGATTTCAGTCGCATCCTCGACAAGCCGGAACTGCTCCACGAACGTCTGGGCGGATATTATGGGGCGATGCGGCGATTGGGCATGGTGCCGGATCCGCGCTGGGTGCGCCTGTACAACGAGCTTGAGGCTCCGGCGGGTCGGGTGGGAGAGGAGAGCATCGAGGCGGCGGTGCGCTTCTGGAAGCGGCTGGCGGCGCCGCCCACCGCCGTGTGCTGCTTCAACGATGTCCTGGCCGTATCCCTGCTCCATCATGCCCTGCGCGAAGGCATTGCCGTGCCCGGAGAGTTGAGCGTGGTTGGCTTCGACAACACATTGCGTTGCGAGGCGGCCTTTCCTCATCTGGCAAGCGTCGACCAGCCCATGGAGGCGATGGGCCGGGCGGCGGTCGAGCTGTTGCATGCGCAAATCGCCGGGCCTGGCGTCGACGGTGCCCTGCGCGTCAGTTGTCCGTGCCATTTGGTGGTCCGTGAGAGCGTCGGCCCGGTCGCGGCTACGGTATTGTCGAAAAGGGGAGGGGGGCGATGAAGGCATGGTCGCATTCGCCCAAGGGGTGGCCTGCCCGCGTGATCCTGGGCTTGGCGTTCATGCTTGTCGCGGGCTGTGTCGGGCGGCGCGGTTCCGATGATCAGGCCCTGCGCCGGGCGAGGCCGCCAGCGGCATTGCGGGGCAGCCTGTCGCTGGACGGGATTTGGCAATTTCAGCCCATTGTCCAGGGCAATGTCGCCGCGCCCGACGAGGACTGGGGGGAGATTGCCGTGCCGGGGTCGTGGCGTGCGAGCGGTTGGCCGATGGTGGCCAATGCCGTCGTCAGCATTGGCGCAGGTTCCCTCTGGGACGACTACCGCGGCGAGAAGGTTGGGCGGCGCGGCGCGGAGGTGCATCAGGCTTGGTATCGCCGTGAAGTCGTCGTTCCGGAGGAATGGGCCGGGCGCCGGATCCTGATCCGTCTTGAGCGGGTGAGCACCGATGCCCTGGTGAAGGTTGACGGTATCGACTGCGGCAAGGTCACATGGCCGGAGGGAGAGGTTGACATCACCGCCGCTGTCGTGCCGGGCCGTCCCGCTCGACTCGACATCCAGGTCTTCGCCTTTCCGCGCGCGGAGGGATTCGTCACCTACATGGAGACGGCCACGGCGCAGGTGACGCAGGGGGGCACGGAGCTGCCATCCAAGGGGCTGATCGGGGCGGTGACCTTGGAGAGCCGTCCGCGCGGCGCATTCATTGCGGATGTCTTTGCCATGCCGGATGTTGCCGGGAAAAGGCTGAAGCTTCAGGTTGAGCTGGCCGATGTGGATCGGGCTGGTGGAGTGGATCTGGTTGCGTGGCTGGAGGATGAGTCGGGCCGCCTTGAGCATTCGTTCACGGCGCATGTGACGGCGGCGGCGGCCTCCCGGCAATCGTTCGCGATCGGGGCCGCGTGGGAAAATCCGCGCTTATGGGACGTGGGGTCGCCGGAGCTGTACACGCTCCGGCTCGAGGTCAGGGGCGAGGGATTGCATGACCTGTACGCGACGCAATTCGGCTTCCGCGATTTCCGCATCGAGGGCCGCCGTTTCATCCTGAACGGAATCCCCGTCCGGCTTCGTCCAATCGTCATGCCCTTTGAGGAGCTCTCCCGGGAACAGGTGGCGGCGAAGATCCGGGAATTCCAAGGGCTGGGGTTCAACTTGATCGAGGTGTGGCCTGAATTCATCGAGCGTCGCGGCATGCCCTACCGGGCGCGGCTGTGGCTGGAAGAGGCGGACCGGGCGGGAATGATGATGGCGGCGCAGGGCATTGCCATGAACGACTTCATCGCGCGGGATGGGTCGCGCTGGGAGACGCCCGACGGCAAGGCGGCTTGGCGGATCCTCAACGAGCGTCATTTGCGCCGGGAGCGCAACCATCCCGCCGCGGTGATGTGGGTCACCTCCCCGAACTTCTTTGGGTTCGACCAGGACCAGAATCCGCGTCGGCTCGGGCGGAGCGGAGCCAACGACGCCGACGCGGAATGGACACGCCGGGCGGCCTGCGGCCGGGACGGCATTGCCGCCATAAAGGCGTTCGACCCGACGCGGCCGGTGTTCACGCATCATGGGGGAGACGTCGGAGACATCCATACCCTCAACTGCTATCTCAACCTCATTCCCCTCCAGGAGCGCGAGGAGTGGCTCAGCGACTATGCGGAGCATGGCGACCTGCCCTTCATGCCGGTGGAGATGGGGCTGCCATATGCCAACACCCTCAAGCGCGGACGCAACACCTCGGCCAAGGCGGACCGCAGCGAGGGGCTGATGAGCGAGTATGCCGCGATCTATTTCGGGGCGGAGGTCTACCGCCTGGAGCCGGAGCGCTACCGTTCCTCGATGCGTGCGGCCTATCGCGGCGGCCAGGAATATGCCTTCCGGGGCATCGAGATCATGGGCACGGAGCCGTACGAGCGACTGGCCGGCTTGTTTTCCCGCAACACCTGGCGCGCCTGGCGCGCCTGGGGCATCACCGGCGGCATGCTGCCGTGGGGGTACCGCTCCGAGCACGCCTCTGGGCAGGCCCTTGCCGCCAACAACCGGGAAACTCTCGCCTGGATTGCCGGTCCTCCCGGGAATCTCGCCGCCAAGGATCACCATGTCCAGCCCGGCGACGCGATGGTGAAGCAGGTGGCGTTGGTCAATGACACCCGTGGCGAGGCGGACTATTCGTTCGAATGGCATGCCGAGCTTGCCGGCCAGGTCATTGCTTCCGGGCGTGAGTCAGGGGTCGTCCCGCCAGCTGCCAACGTCATGCGCCCCATCACTTTCGCTGTCCCCGAGGTGGCGGCCAAGACGGATGGTGGCATTGTCCTGGTCGCCACGGTCGCCGGCATCCGGCACGAGGACCGCTTCGGGTTCCGGGCCTATCCGTCTTTGCCGCCGGTGCGCCAGTCGATCCATGTCTTCGATCCGCATGGCGAGACCGCGGCATGGCTGGCGGAGTTGGGGTTCGACGTCATACCCTGGGACGGCTCGGATCCGGTTCCGGCGCTGGTCGTTGGACGCCATGCCTTGGAAGGCGAACCTGTCGAAATGGCGGGGGTGGAGCGTCTGGTTGCGGCCGGGGCCCGGGTGGTGGTCATGGGGCAGGAGCCGCAATGGCTGGAGCGACAATTCGGGGTTCGGGTCTCGCCCCACGTTGCCCGGCGTTGCTGGCCGACGGCGACCTTGGCCGGATCCCCCATCCTGGCCGGTTTGGACGGGGAGGACTTCCGCGACTGGAACGGGGCTGGATCGCTGGTCGAAGGCAAGCCGGAGTATCGGCCTGGACGGTTCGCCGCCGTCCATGGCAAGCCCTGTTCCGGATGGCGCTGGGGCAATACCGGCTCGGTGGCGAGCGCCATGATCGAGAAGCCCCACTTTTCTGGCTGGCAGGCCTTGCTCGAGGGGGACTTCGACCTGGCCTACTCGCCGTTGCTGCGCCTACGCCATGGGCGCGGCTCGTTGACCCTGTGCACCCTTGACCTTGAGGCGCGGGGTGCCGGCGAGCCGGTTGCCACGCTGGTGGCGCGGCGACTGGTTGCCGACGCCCTCAATCCCAAAGAGACGGCAGCATCGCCACGGCAGGTGTTCCTGTGGCATGGTGACGTCGCGACAGGAGCCTTGCTCGCTTCGCTGGGGCTTGATGTCGAATCCGTCCAGGCCCTGCCGCCTCCGGGCAGCTTGCTGGTCGTCGCGGCTGGTTCGATGCCAGCGGAGGCGGCGATGGCGGCATTTGTCGCCGACGGCGGGGCCCTGCTCATCCTCGGCAAGCGGTCCATGTCGCCGGTCCTCGGGTTTTCGTTTCGCCATGACAATGCCTGCCTTGGAGCCATCGATCTCCCGGCCTGGGATGTCCTGCGCGGCCTTTCATCCGGCGACTTGCGCTTTCGCAACACCATGCCGGTGAACATGATTGCCGCTGTTCCGGCACGTGGCGAGGCCGCCGCCAAGGGCCTGCTGGGACGCCTGCGCCTTGGCCAAGGGCAAGCCATCATCTTCATGGCGAATCCTGGCGAGATTCCGGTCGTGGAGAAGACCTACCTGCGCCTGACCCGATGGCGCCTCACCCGTGCCTTGGCGCAGATTCTCGGCAACCTCGGAGCCGAGTTTCCGGGCGATGCCCGCTTCTTCGCCTGCACCCGGACCCAGATGCCCTTGCCGCGTGAATGGCGGGCAAGCCTCGTCCACCGCCTCGCGTCCAGCGCCAGCCCGGCGCATTCCCATGCCGATCCCGGCATCAGCCCGGAAGCCATGCGGCTCATCCGGGATGGCCGCGAGGCGGCCTGGCAGTCGGTTGTCATTGGCCAGCCGTGGGAACGCTATGGCAACTCGTGGGCCGATGCCGACGGCGAGGCCGTCTTCACGACGGCCTTCTCCCTGCCCGTCCCCTGGCATGGACGGGATCTCGTCCTTTCCTTGGGGGCGGTGGATGACTTCGACTCGGCCTTCGTCAATGGGGTTGAGGTTGGCTCCACGGGGAAGGATACCCCGGGCTTCTGGAGCCTCAAGCGCCGCTACCGCATCCCTGCCGCCGTCCTGCGTCGCGGTGAGA
>CAZBDL010000056.1:0-12339 GCA_964490525.1 uncultured Victivallales bacterium
ATCGGTGCGGTCCACCGCAAGGCGGCGGCGCTCGACGGCCAGATCGACCTGGTCGCCGGGGCCTTCGACATCAATCCCGAGAAGAGCCTGCAGATGGGGCGCGAGCTGTGCCTCGAACCCGCCCGCGTCTACGCCACCTACCAAGAGATGATCGCCAAGGAGCAGGCGCTCCCCGCCGACCGGCGCGTCGACTTCGTCTCCGTCACCACCCCCAACAATTGGCACTTCCCGATCGCCAAGGACTTCCTCGAGGCTGGCTTCAACGTCATGTGCGAGAAGCCCATGACCATGACCGTGGCCGAGGCCGTGGAGCTGCAGAAGATCGTCAGGAAGACGGGCCAGACATTCGGCCTAATGCACAACTACGTCGGCTATCCCATGGTCAAACTGGCCCGCGACATGGTCCGCCGGGGGGACCTCGGCGAGATCCGCAAGGTCGTGGTCATCTATCCCCAAGGCTGGCTGGCCCGCCCGATCGAGCGCTCCGGCCAGCAGCAGGCCTCCTGGCGCACCGACCCGAAACAGAGCGGCGCCGCCGGGGCGATCGGCGACATCGGCTCGCACTGCGAGAACCTCGCCGAATACATCACCGGATGCCGCATCACCGAAGTCTGCGCCGACCTGACGACTTTCATCGAGGGGCGGCGCCTGGATGACGACGGCAACGTCCTGCTCCACTTCGACAACGGGGCCCGCGGCGTCCTGCATTGCAGCCAGATCTCGATCGGCGAAGAGAACGGCCTGGCCATCTGGGCCTACGGCAGCGAGGGCGGCCTCGAATGGCACCAGGAGCATCCCAACCAATTGCAGTTCAAGCCGATGGGCGGCCCCGTCCAGGTCTGGAGCCGCGGCAACGACTACATCGGGGCGAAGAGCCCCGCCGCCGCCCGCGCCACCCGCCTGCCATCGGGCCACCCCGAGGCCTTCCTCGAGGCCTTCGCCAACCACTATGTCAACTTCGCCGAGACCATCCTCTGCCGCGAGGACGGCAAGCAGCCCGACGACCTGGCCAACGACTTCCCGCAAGTCGCCGACGGCGTCCGCGGCATGGCCTTCATCGAGACCGTCGTCGCCTCCGCCAAGAGCAAGGAGAAATGGGTCAAGTTCCCGTCCCTGTAGGAAAATACGAAATTCGAAATAAGAAATCACAAACGAAATTCGACCGGGAAGATGAATACGGGGAAATGTGACCGTCCCCCATCCCCCATCCCCCTTCTGCCATCTAATATCTAACCTCTCCCCTCCCTCTACCCCCTGAACACCGAACCCTGAACCCTGAACACTCAACCGGAGTTCCCATGCGTCCCGTCACCCTGTTCACCGGCCAATGGGCCGACCTGCCCCTGGAGACCCTCTGCAAGAAGGCCAAGGCCTGGGGCTACGACGGCCTGGAGCTGGCCTGCTGGGGCGACCATTTCGAAGTCGCCAAGGCCAATGACGCCTATTGCCGCGCCAAGAAGAAGCTGCTGGCCAAGTACGGCTTGACGGTCCATGCGATTTCCGCGCACCTGGTCGGGCAGGCGGTCTGCGACAACATCGACGCCCGCCACCAGGCGATCCTCCCGGACTATGTCTGGGGCGACGGCAAGCCGGAGGGCGTCCGCCGCCGCGCCGCCGAGGAGATGGTCCGCACCGCCGAGGCCGCCAAGCGCCTCGGGGTCGGCGTCGTCAACGGGTTCACCGGCAGCTCCATCTGGCACCTGGTCTACTCCTTCCCGCCCGCCTCGCAGGCGATGATCGAGGCCGGCTATGCGGACTTCGCGAAGCGCTGGACGCCGATCCTGAACCGGTTCAAGGCGCTCGGCGTCAAGTTCGCCCTCGAGGTGCATCCGACCGAAATCGCCTTCGACATCGCCTCGGCCGAGCGCGCCCTGGCCGCCGTCAAGGGCCATCCCGCCTTCGGCTTCAACTACGACCCCAGCCACTTCGGCTATCAGGGCGTCGACTACGTCGCCTTCATCCAGCGCCTCGGCGACCGCATCTTCCATGCCCATATGAAGGACGTCGGCTGGTCGACCGTCCCGACCGAGGCTGGCGTCTTCGGCGGACACACCAACTTCGGCGACCGCCGCCGCTACTGGGACTTCCGCTCGCTCGGACGCGGCGACATCCAGTTCGAGGAGATCATCCGCGCCCTCAACCGGGTCGGCTACCAAGGACCCCTCTCGGTCGAATGGGAGGACTCGGGCATGGACCGCGAGCACGGCGCCGCCGAAGCCTGCGAATTCGTCCGCGCCATCGACTTCCCCCCATCCGCCATCACCTTCGACGCCCAATTCGACCGCTGACGGACACCGCTGTCCCCCGAAAAACCAACCCGGTCACGAGGACGACGCGAAGCCTGGTCCAGCGTAGGAGCCCGCTCCCGCGGGCGAACCTCTGCCTACCAAAGACCCAACCCGATCACGAATCAGGCTCCAAAGAGACTTGTTCCACAACCCTAAACGTTCCACCAGAAAGGCCGCTCCCATGTCCAAGCCCAACATCTCCGTGCAGCTGTACAGCGTCCGTGAACAGCTCGCCAAGGACGTGCCCGGCACGCTGGCGAAGCTCGCGAAGATTGGCTTCCGCCACGTCGAGCCGGCCGGCTATTGCGGCCTGAGCGTCACGGAATACGCCAAGGCCCTCAAGGCCGCCGGCCTGCAGGCCCCCAGCATCCATGGCACGCTGCCGCTCGGCGACCAGAAGAACCAGGCCATCGAGGAAGCCCTCGCCCTCGGCGCCAAGTACGTCATCACCGGCGGGCCGGCCAGCGGCTGGCCGGGCAACTGGGCCGCCGCCGACACCCTCAAGGCCGAGGCCGACCTCTACAACGAGGCCGCCGCCAACGCCGCCCCCCATGGCCTCCGCGTCGGCTTCCACAACCACGACATGGAAATGGTTCTCTTCAACGGCGAGCCCGCCTACCGCATCTTCCTGCGCCATCTCGCCCCCGAGGTGGTGTGGACGATCGACACCTACTGGGTCAAGGTCGGCGGCCAGGATCCCGTCGCCGTCATCAAGGAATCGGGCCCGCGCACCAAGGTCGTGCACATCAAGGACGGGCCGGGCGTCAAGGGCCAGCCCATGGTCGCCGCCGGCGAGGGCATCATGGACTTCCCGCCGATCGTCAAGGCCGCCACCGCCGCAGAGCTGCTCTGCGTCGAGCTCGACGCCTGCGCCACCGACATGATGGAGGCCGTCGCCAAGAGCTACGCCTACCTACGCACGCTTGCCTGAGCATCCTCGCACATCGTCTAGAGCACCCGTCCCGGAACGCCCAACGCCCGCATTTGACGATGCGGGCGTCGGGAAACTTGCGCCGTTCCACGAACGCCTCGCGCTCGAGGTTAGCCAGGCCATGAACCCGCCGGGTCTCGCGCACGCCGATGTGCTGGGCGACCGAATGAAGGCGGGAATTCTCGAATCCGCTGACCTTCGTCTAGCGAAAGCAATCCTAGCGATGCCAAGGGGAACGTCCGGGAGGAGATCTCCGCCATCCTTGGCGCGGGACGATGGCCGTCAGGGTCAGTCGGCAGGGGCCGTCAAGGACAAAAACCTAGCGCGGAATCGCCTGCAAAAGATTCTCAAGCCCCCCAGCGTAGCCCCCCTACGGCACGACCATCCCGGTCTTCATGCATTATGCCTGCATATGCATGATACACAACTACAGTACGGACAGGACAGCCTCATTCGCCTTATCGGCCAAGAGCGCCAAGGAGCCCCCCCATGGCCACCCTGCAAGTCAGGTCGCTGGACGACCAGCTCTACCGGGCGCTGGGCGCCCGCGCCGCAAGGGAAAACCGTTCCGTCAGCCAGGAGGTGACCGCCATCCTCAAGGACTACCTTGCCCAGCCGTGCCGCCGCCACCAGGACACGACCGAGCAGTTCCTGCAACTGTGCGGATCCTGGCAGGACGACCGCCCCGAGAAGTCGATTGCGGGCGAGATCCGCCGGGCGCGCCGCCAACGCGCCGGGCGCTTCGCCGGCGAGGCGTCCTGATGTACCTGCTCGACACCGACACCATCATCTATTCGCTGAAGGGCAACCGGCGGGTCGTAGACAACTTCCAGCGCCCCGCCGACGCCCCCAAGGCAACCAGCGTCATCACCTACGGCGAGATGGTCTGAACCACCGCCCTGACCATGGGCTACGCCGTCGTCACCAACAACGCCCGCCATTTCGCCAAAATCCCAGAACTGAACGTCGTCAACTGGGCCAGGTGACCGGGGCGGCAAACAGGCGTTTTTGTGCTCTTTGTGCTTTCTGTGGCCGATGAATTTCATTTGCCCAAGAATGCTTGGCCATAAAAGGGCCTCTTTTGCATTTGCAGTGGGTGATTCACTCTCGTCCTCGTCCTCAGTCCCGAGCACGACGACGTCTCGGGACGGTCCTCGTCCTCGAAAACTCTGAAGAATAATCGAGGACGACGACGAGGACGAGCACGAGTACGATAAGCACATATGTCACCGAACTTATGTCCTGGAGCACTTCGTGCCATTCCGCTCAGCGCTGGTAGGCGGGCAGGACATGGCGGTCGACGGCCAGGGCAAGGACGGCCATGGCGGTCATGTAGACATGGCCGTGGCCGCCCTCGTTGTTGCCGGGGGGGCTGGGCCAGGAGCCATCCTCCTGCTGGTGCTGCACGAGCAGGTCGACCAGGGCCGGAGCATATGACGCCCACAGGTCGGGCCGGGCACGGCTCATGCCGATGGCATCGTAGTAGACCTGGTAGAAGAACCACTGTCCGTTCCACTGCAACGGTTCACGCCGGATGCGTTCGCCGATGGCGGTGACCAGGGGATCGTCCTCATGGCCGCCGATGGCAAAGCAGAGCATGCCCAGGCCGCGGAGGGCCCGGCTGTCCTGCCGTCCCTGGTAGCCGACGCGGCCGTCCTCGGAGGTGTTGCGCCGGGCATATGCGCAGGCGCCGCGAATGACCTCCTCGGGGACGGTGATGCCGACCTGCTGGGCGGCGTGCAGGCTCATCAATTGCCATCCGGAAAGGCTGAGGTCGGAATCGTTGGAATTGGGTTCGTAGCGCCAGCCGCCGGCATGATCCGGCGACTTCTGGATCTTGGCGGCATTGACGGTGACCGCCACCGCCCGCTCCAGTGCCGTGCGGACTTGCTCTTCGAGTTCCTCGTCGCGGATCATGCCCAGCGCCTCGGCCAGCATCAGGGTGATGATGCCGTGTCCGTACATGCGGCTGTTGTCCTTCTGTCCGAAATAGCCCTCGCGGTTCTGCTGGTCGAGGACATAGCGGAGGCTCTTGCCGAGCCACGCGCCATGCTCGGGATCGGCGAACGTGATCCCGGCAGAGAGATGGGCCATGATCGCCATGGCGGACAGGGCGACGGGGTGCTGGTCGCCGACCGCGCCGGTCGGGCGCTGGGCGGTGCGCAGCCAGGCGAGGCCGCGGCGGATAGCCCGATCGCGGGGCTGCTCCTGGGAGAGGATCTCCAGCACCTGCTGATCGCTGAGTTCGGCGGCGGCAGGAGCAAGGGGCAGGAGGAAGCCGAGGCCCAGGACGAGGACGGCGAAGGCATGTCCCGTGGGCCTCATGGCTGCTCCTCCGCGAGGCGCCGGAAGTAGGCGCGGATGGGCTCGCGATGCTCTTCACTGAACTGTTCGGCCCCGCCGCCGCGGATGTCGGTGCGCAGGCGCGCGGAGAGCCGGGCCCAGTCGGCGCCGTCGGCACCGCGGACCGGAGCGTCGGAGGCGATCGCCGATGCCGCCTCATGTCCTTGGCGGCTGCTGCCCTGCGCGGCGAGCGCCTGGGACGCGGTCAAGGCGGCCGACACCTCGGCCTGGGCGGCCGCGGTGGCCGGGTTGGCAGCCATGGCCCGTGCGCTCCGCTGTTGGCTGGCGGCGCGTTCGAGAATGTCGGCGGCCTGCTGATAGGACTGGCGCTGTGCCGGAGCCGCATTGACGGCCGCTTGCGCCGCCTGCGCCGCCTGCGCCGCCTGTGCCGCCGGCGATGCCTGCGATGCCGGCGAGACCGGTGCGGGAGATGGTGTCGCCGGAGGAACGTTCTTCGATGCAACCTCTTGAGAGGCGGGGGTTTCTCCGGGAATGGCCGCTGGCGAGGCGGCGGGGAGCCCGGCTGCGAGCTTCGCGGCCATGGCCTGCAGGTCGCGAGCCGTCATATGGGCGCGCTGGACGGGACTCAGGGGGGCGGTCAGCCCGTCATGATGCTCCGGCGGCGATGGTGGCGGGGCCTGGTCGTCCAGCATGGCCCGGGCCGCCGCGGCGGCCTGATCGGCGGCGTGCAGGCGATCGGCCAATTCCGCGCCGATGCGTTCGGCGTTCTCGGCGCGCCGCTCGAGCCGGTCGGCGGCACGGCGCTGCTCGGACGTCGCGTTGGCCATGGCCTTGCCCAAGGACTCGACCTGGGCATTGGCCGGTTCATCCGGATTGGCGGCACCGGGCTGGATGACGGCCTCGGCCAGCGGCTTGGTCATGGCCTGGCTCATGGCGTCGGCCTGACGGCGCGCCTCCCCCGCAAGCTGCTTGGAATCCGGCGACATGGCTTCCGCCGGGGAAGCGGAAGGCGCATCGTTCCGGGGCGCAGCGGGTTGAGCGGACTCGCCCAACTTGGCGAGATGGTCGGCCAACCCCGGAAGCTCGCTCTGGGCCTTGGCCAAGGCATCGCGCAGGGGCGGTCGGCGAGCGGCGTCGGCCGCCTGCTGTGCGGCGGGCGCCAGGTTGCGCAGCGATTCGGCCAAGGACTGTTCGGTCTTGGCGAACTGGGCGCGTTCAGCCCGATGCATGGCCTCGGCCTTGGCGGCGGAACGGGCGAGCTCGGCGAGCGCGGCGGCCTCCTGGGCGAGCTTCTCCGCCAGCGCCTTGCCAGCGGCGGCGGCCTCGGCGGCTTCGGCGGATGCCCGCATGGGATCGGCGGCCGCGCGGGCCAGGCCCTGGGCCAGCGGCGGTCGCGCCTCGGCATGATGCATCGCCCGCCGGGCCTGCTCGGCCAGCGCGGACAGCTCGCGGGCATCGGCCAAGGCGGGATCGGCGGCAGCAGAGCGCTCTTCCTGGGCCGCGGCACGGGCGAACTCCGACTTGCGCTCCGCCTCGCCACGCCGATTCTCGATGGCGTCGATCCGCTCGGCCAGCGGCTCGACCGCTTCCGCAGAAATGGCCTCCGGCTTGGCCAGCAGCGCGGCAAGATCTTCGCCCACCTGGCGATAGGCCTGGCCATCTTCGCGGTGCCCGCGCCGCTCCGCGGCCTCGGCCGTCAAGGCCAGCCTGAGGGCGGCATCCGCCAGACGATTGGCGGCCTTGTCCCGCGCCACCGGTTCGGCGCGCAGGCTCTTGGCCTCCTCACGCAGCCGTTGGTCCATCTTCCACGGCTCGATCTTCTCCGGACGCGCAAGGCGCCTGAGCTGATCTTCCAAATCCTTGGAATTAAGGTCATTGGATGATTTTTTCGCAGCCGCGGACAAGGCTTCGGCCTCACTGTCCTGGCCAAGCTCACGCTGCAGGTCGGCCAATTCCCCCACGGCGACCTCCAGCTCCTGTTCAGCCAGTGCCCGGGCCGCCGGATCGGTGGCGGATGGCATCGGCGCGTGGAGCGACTTCGCCACGTCGAGGGCGTCGCGCGCCAAGGCCGCCCGGCGCTCCTCCATGGCCTGGCGCTCCTCTTTCCGGGCACTGTCCAGGGGACGATCCGCCTGCTTGGCGGCTTGGCGATACGCCTGGGCGGCCTTGACAGGATCGGCTTCTTCCTGGGCCAGCGCCGCCGCGGCCTGTTCAAGGGCGGGCGTCAGTTCCTGCCGCACCTGTTGCCGGGCCTGGAAGAGGGATTGCCGTTCGCCAAGGGCGACCTGGGGATCGGCGGCATGCGCCAGAAACTCCTGCGCCATGGCTTCCGCTTCCCTGGCCAACTGCGCATGGTCCGCCTTCAGCATGGCCAGGGACTGCCGCCGCAGGGCGTCCTGCTCCATTTCGCGACGGTCACGGCCGAGCTCCGGAATTTCCCGGGCCCGCTCCTCGAGACGCTTCGCCGCCGCCAGGAGGTCTCCGGTCCGCCCGGGTTCGCGGCGATGGCGACGGGCGACGTCCTGCATGTCCCGGGCCAGCGCGTCGCGGGCCTGCTTGGCGCCTTGCGCCAGGGCGTTGGCGGGGGCCGATGCCGGCTCCAGCGACCTGGACTCGGGCATCGCTTCGGCCAGGGCCGCGGCGGCCTCCTCCATCTGCCGCGCCGGTTCCTGCATCGTCTCGGCCAATTTCGCCAACGGCTCAAGCTCGGCATCGTCGGCCAGGCGCTGGAGGGCCTTGGGAATGGCGGCGAGGGTGTCGTAATCCTGGCGGAGCTGCTCGGCGGCCGTCTCCACCGCATCGGCGGGAAGCTCGGACATCCGGGCGGCGAGATCCTGATTCTTCCGGTCGTCGGGCTTCTGGCGGAGCGCCTCGGCATTCCAGCCTTCGACGGCCTCGAGAAGACGGCGATTGCGTTCCTGGCGGGCGCGGGCCACCTCGGCCTGGGCGGACAGGTCCTCGGCCTCGGCCCGGGCGGCAAGGATCCCCAGGTCGCGGCGCAGCGCGGAGAGTTCGCGTCCGCCCTCGGCGACCAGATCGCGCATGCTGGCCACGGCCTCGCGATCGAGCTCCGGGATCTTCGCAACATGCCCTGCCGCCGCGCCCAGGATGTTTTCCCGGGAGCGGGCCCAGTCCGCCAGGGCGTCGGCCACCCCGGCAGTCGGATCGTCCTTGGGCGCTCGCCAGGCCGGATCCTGAGCGGCGGCGCGGACGGCCTCGGAGGCTTCCGCCACGGCGGCGGCAAGGGCCTCCATCCGTTGCTTCGCCATCAAGGCCGCGCCACGGTCGGCATCGGCGTCTTCCGGCCGGAACGTCCGGGCAAGCTCGGCCCACGCCTGCCGCTCCGTCCGCAGCCGCGACTCCTGAGCCTTCACCGTCTCCATCGCCCCCCGGAGCCGGGCGGCCAGATTCGCCGTCGCCGCTGGCGTGCCGGCCATGACCGTCAGGGCAACCGGCACGGTGACGCTGGTCTGGCCAGCCGTGTCCGTCGCCTCGAGCAACAGCTCAATCTCCTCGCCCAGCTTCAGCGGCAGGTGGCGCAGGGCCAGGGGAACCGTCGTCTTGAGGCTGCGGGCACCGGGCCTCGGCAACGGCAGGCGAACGACTTCGCGCGCCAGACCATCGGAACGGAGAACCAGCTTCACCTCGGCCAGGCCGCGGTCGTCGCCAGCATCGACCTCGAGCGGCAGAACCTCATCCTGGCCCACCAGTCCAGAAGACAGCCCGACGGCCGTCAGCCGAACCGTGGGCGGCGCATCGGCCAGCACCCGGATCTGCCATTCCTGCGGGGAGTCGCCCGCCACGCCATCCTGCCCGACCAGGCGGAGACGGTACCGGAACGACGCCACAGGCAAGGTCGATCCGCTGGCCATCGTGCCGTCGAGCTTCAGGGGCAGCGCCTCTCCCGGCTCCCGGATTACGGCCACCGTGGCGGCGGCGGGCCCGGCCAAAACGGCGGTAAACTCGACGGTCGCGCCAGCCGGGACATCCGCATCGCCCCCCTCGACGACCTTCGGCGGCTGCCCCGGATCGGGCGAGGCGATGCGCAGGCTGAGGCGTTCGATCCGCGGCGGGGCGTCGACCCGGATGACATACCGGAGGCTCTCGGCATCGCCCCCGCGAACCTGATAGGAAAAGCCCTGCGACAAGGCGGGGAACTCCACCACGAAACGCCCCTCCTGATCCGCATCAGCAACCAAGGGAATGACTTCAGCAGTTCCGTCATCCCAACGGATGACCGCGTCGACGGACTCCGGCGCCGGGGCGGCGGCGACGGCAATGGTCAACGGGGCCCCCATGGCGAAGCGCCCATGCCCCGGATCGATGACCAAGCGGGTCTCCGACGGACGGGCGACCCGGATGCCGGGCAGCAGGGCGCGCAAGGCGAAAGGACGCGTCTGCGGGATGGCGCAGAGCAGGATCATGACCGCCAACGGCAAGAGGACGCGACGCCAGGCGAGACGCACCGGCGCGGGATCGACCAACCTCGTCGGATCAATCCGCCCGACCTCCTCACCGGCCAGCTCGATGGTGCGGCGGACCATCCAGCCACTCACCCCGGGCTGCGGCGCGACCGCCAACTCGACGGCCGAGGACAGGCGCTCATCCATGCCGCCCGCCACGGCCTGCTCCAAGTCGCGGGCGACCACCGCTGGCGAATGGCGACGCCATCCGGGCAATAACCCGCGGAGGGCGACCACGGCAATGGCCGCCGCGTAACAGGCCAACCCGGCCATCACCACCAGCATCCCGCGCAAGCCAAGGCTGGCATCGGTTGCCGCAACCAGCAACAGGCCCAGCAACAGGACCAGGCAAGCCTCGCCAAGCCCGCGGAGCAGCCACGCCCGACGGCGACGTCGGGCAAAGTCAGCCAGGCGTTCGGCAATCCCGGACGGCAGCCCGGCCCGCAGCTCGCCATCATCCTTCATCGGTTCATTCTCCTTACTCATACTCTACCTCCATCCGCAAGCCGATGCCCGGGATGCCCGTTCAGTCATCGGTCATCAGTCCTCAGTGATCAGTGATCGGTCATCGGTGGTCGGTCATCGGTGATCGGTGATCCGCCATGGTCCATCGGTCTCGACGTTTCGGATTTCGTGCTTGGTTTTTAGGATTTCCCCCTTTCATGGCATGCCCCGGCGGCGGCGCCAAATCCATTCGACCAGCAACAGCCCGACGATCACCTGGAGGACCAGGTAGCCGTCCCACAGGCTGCGGGTCTCGATCTGCTGCCGCCGCCGCGGCTTGAGCGGGGCAAGGAAATCCGCCACAACCTCCCCCGCCTGATGGAATCCGCCAGCCCGTCCGCCGGTCGCCGCCGCCATCCGTTCGAGCCAGGCGGGATCGGCCGCCAGCTCCACGCCTTCCCGGCCCAGATCGCGCCGGACCACCAGTTCACGATCCTCGACAAGGCCTTCAAGATGAGGATGATCGGAAGCGATGCGCAGCCGCCACCGCCCCTCCCCGAGGCCACCAACCGCCACCTGGTGAAGCGACGGGCTTTCCGCCATGGGCACCATTTCCACCGTCCTCTTCTCGGCTTCTCCGGCGGGAGCGCCAGACTCGTCAAGCCGCTCCAGGGTCACGGTGACGGCACCGGACGCGGCGGAGCCATCCGCAAGCGTGGCGCGGGCGCGCACCTCGGCCTGTTCCTCGGGGGCCATGACGCCACGGTCAACGGCGGCCTGGAGCCGGGGGTCGCCGCCCCGCAGGCGCATGCCGAGGCCCCAGCGCAGCACCTGCAGCCAGAACGTCTGGTGGACACGGTCGCCGAGGCGGTCGCGCCAGCGCCACGACTCGTCGGTGCCGACATAGAACACGCGGCCCGCCCCGAACGGCATGGTCGCAACGACGGGACTGGCGGCGGCATCGTCGGTCACCAGCAAGGCCTGGGCGCCCTTCTTGAGCACGACATCACGCTGGAGGTGCGACAAGGGCGGCAGGGCTGGCCAAAGCTTCCGGTTCAAGGCCGGATCGTTCAGCACCGCCATGACCGGGCTGGCCTCGCCGTCCTTGGTGAGCCGCACCCCGACCCCGGCAAGGACATCGCCAGCGATCGGCGTGGCCGACGCGCCCCCCCCGGAGACGGCCCGCACCGGCAGCAGGTCGGCGAGCCCGCCGAGGCCGTAGGCGCCGGGCAGCCCGCGCGGTCCGGCGAGAAAGATGACGAAGCCGCCGCGCTTGCCCACGAAATCGGCGATGCGCGCCTGATCCTCGGGGCGGATCTCCTCCGGGCGGAGGTCGCCGAAGATCAGCAGGTCGCAGCGGTCGAGGTCACGCTGCTCGACCGGCAGCAGGTCGTATTCCCCGCGCGGCAGGCGAATGGAGCGATAGCGACGGGTCAGGACCACCCGGCGGTCCCGTTCCAGCAGGGTCACCAGGTAGCGGCTTTCCCAGCGCGGCCAGGCGTCGACCAGCAGGGCCCGCAGCGGATCCTCGTTGACCGTCACCGCGAAGTTCGCCTGATTGTTGTCCAGGCTCGCTTCACCATGGGCATCGTCGCCCCCGGCCAGGACGGGATTGACCATCAGCCGGGTGCCCGGGATCGGCTGCTCCAGGGTGCCATCCGGCATCTGCCAGCCGACGGCCACATGGTCGCCCCCGGCGGATTCCTTGTGCAGCACCTCGACGTAATACGGCTGGCCAGCCCGCAGAGCGATCGGCTGCGAGGTCTGTGCCGGATGCTGCTGCCAGGTCCGGGGCGGAACCCAGTCGGTCACCTCGGCAATCAGGGTCTTGTCGGCGGGCGATGCCGTGGTGCTGAGCCACAGCTCCGCCTTGTCGTCGGCGCTGATCCGGAAGACATAGCTTCCGCCG
>CAZBDL010000057.1:0-12282 GCA_964490525.1 uncultured Victivallales bacterium
CCGCCTGCGCGACGCCTGCCGCCTCTATCAGCTGGCGATGGATGACCAGAACCTGAACGTCGAGCTCTACAACTACTGCGCCTTCCGCTGCGGCGAGATCCTCTACGACGACTACAAGGACTATCCCGCCACCATCCGCCATTTCGAGTCCTACATGGCCCGCAACCGTGAGGAGTCCAACATCCCCCAGGCCATCTTTTTCGTCGGCCGCAGCCTGTGGAACCAGGACGAGAAGCTCGGTGCTCTGACTCGCTACCGCCAGGCCGTCCAGGACTATGGCGAGGACGTCTCCGCGATCGGCGTCGACCTCATCCTCGAGGAGTGGATCGGCAAGGCCCGCGGCGGCGAGGAGAACATCCGCGAGCAGGCTTGGCGCGACCTCCGCGACGCCATCAAGCAGGCCAAGTCGAAGTCCCAGCCCGTCCTCGAGCTGCGCCTCAAGCGCGCCCTCCTCTACGAGTCCAACGTCTCCGAGCAGACCATCGAGCAGCGCCGTCAGGAGCTGGTGGCGATCCGCAACGAGGTGGTGGCGGACGTGGACGAGATGGACAAGGCCACCCGCATCAAACGCAAGGAGCTGGAGATCGAGGAGGAGCGGCGCCAGTTGGACGAGCGCAAGCGGATCCTTGACGAGATCGTCCGCGAGGAGAACATCCCGATCGCCGGGCCCTCCGCCTTGGAGCTGATCCTCGACGAGGCCGTCAAGCGCGGCGACACCGAGCTGGCCAAGAAGGCGGCCAACCAGATCATCAAGGTCTTCACCGAGACCGACTACGCGCTGAGCGCCCGGATGTTCCTGGCGCAGCAGGCCTTCGACGAGGCCGACTACCCGACGGCGATTCGCCACCTAAACGTCATCCGCGAGGTCTTCGCCACCGACCTCCAGGCGGCGCACGCCCTGGCCCTGCTCGGCGACATCTACCTGGACATGAAGGAGGCGGACAAGGCCGACGACTGCTTCAAGAAGATCCTGGCGGTCCGCGAATGGCGCGGCGAGCTTTGGCCGCGGGCCCTCTACGGGCGCGCCCTCGCCGCGCTGATGTCCCGGAAGTACGATCAGGCGGTGGTCAGCCTCGAGCGCATCTACCTGCTCTACGGCAACTACCGGCAGTGGACCGCCAAGGCCTATCTGCTGCGGGCGCAGACCTTGGTCCGCATGAGCCAGTACCGCCAGGCCAAAGAGGTCCTCGATGAGATGCTGGGCAATGCCGAGCTGGCTGACTATCCCGAGTTCGGGCAGGCCCAGAAGGAGATCGAGACGCTGAGGAGGCGCATCTGATGGACGCGTTTCGCCCCAGTCGCCGTGCCCGCGCCGCCGCCCTGCTTGGAGTGGCGTCCGCGCTTGTCTTCCTGCTCGCCTTGCCGCCGGATCTCCGGGCGCAAGCGGCACCCGCCGAGGCCAAGAGGCCCGCCTATGACGAGACCCCTCCCGCCAAGTGCACCTTGGTCATCGGCCAACTGCCCCAGGAGGCCGAGTTGCTGGGGCGCATGAAGGAGGGGGACGCCCTTGTCGCCAAGATTAACTTCCGCCTGGTCCCGGTCGATCCCTCGGCCCTGACGGCGGTGGACTTCAGTGTCGACTACGTCGATGACACCGTCGAGGTCCTGCTCCGCGAGGACAAGTTCCAGGCGGCGGCGGACATGCTGGTCAATGCCTATGCCCCGGCCGTGCCCTATCTCGATTTGGTCGACAACAATGCCGTCGAGCCGTTGATGAATGCCGGCTCCTACTATCTGCTTGCCGCCGAGAAGGAGTCGCTCAAGACGGGGGTCGTCAAGGTCACCCCCGCCGCCGAGGAGAACTACAAGCGCGCCTACAAGGTCTATCGCGCGGTGGTCAAGGCGGAATGGTTCAGCGGTTCCCGCATCGCCGAGGTCAAGGGCCTCTTCTGTCTCCTGCGCATGGGAATGGGCGAGGCTGTCGAGAAGGCTCTCGAGGACATCAGCGAGCCCGATCATGGCGACGCCGCCTTTGGCGTCTACTGGATGGTCCGCGCCTATCTCTACTACCAGAAGCAGGAACTGCGCGACGCGATCGAGTCGGCGGCCCGTTCCCTCGTCTTCGAGACCAAGGACCTCGACTCCTTTCCCGAGGCTCTCTTCCTCTCCGCCCAGTGCTACGAGGACATGTTCGAGTACCATCGCGCCCGCGACGCCTACTACGAGGTTGCCAAGCTATTCCAGCGCACCGACCTTGGTGAGATCGCCTTCCGCCGCCTTCAGGTCCTCATGGACCAGGGACATACCCGCAAGGAGGAGGAGCGCAGCGTCGAGAAGGTCTTCTTTGACACTGACGAGGACATGAACGAGGTGGTGGACGCGTTCATCGCCGCCAAGCTCGAGGAGGAGCGCCTTCGCCAGGAGCAGGAGGAGCTGAAGAAGAAGCAAGCGGAGATCGAGGCGCAGATCCTGCCCTGAGGCGGGAGCCCCGAAGCCATGACCCCATCCGAAACCAACGTCGGCAAACCATAGGGAGCACCGGATATGAAGCGTGTGTTGATCAGTGTCGGTCTCGCCATCGTCCTCGCGGGATTCGTCGCCACGGCCGCCCAGGCCCAGGCCGAGACCCAGGTTTCCGAACAGACCGCCACCCGGTCGAGCGATGTCACCTTCTGGGGCCTCTACAAGCAGGGCGGCTGGGCCATGATTCCCCTGACGCTGCTCTCGGTCGCTTCCGTCGGCCTCATCGTCTATGGATTCATGGCGGTGCGCACCGAGAAGATGCTCAGCCCGCAGATGGTCTCGCAGCTCCAGACCTCGCTCGATGGCCTGAACATCGATGAGGCCTCGAACATGTGCGCCGGCAATCCCTCCCTGCTCACCAACATCCTTCAGGCGGGCCTCCAGCGCATCAGCGACGGCGTCCTTGACGTGCCCTCGATGGAGAAGGCGATGGAAGAGGCCTCGGTCGAGGAGACCGCCGCTGGACTCAAGCCGATCAACTATCTCTCGATCATTGCCCAGATCGCCCCGATGCTCGGCCTGCTCGGCACGGTCAGCGGCATGATCAAGGCCTTCCAGAAGATCGGTATGGGCGGCATGGGTGATCCTGAGAAGCTCGCCGCCGACATCGGCGAGGCGATGATCACCACCGGCGCCGGCCTGATCGTCGGCATCCCCTCCATGTTCTTCTACTTCTACCTCAAAGGCACCTACCTGACCAACGTCTCGCGCCTCTCCCGCATGCTCGGCAACCTGGCCCATGCCCTGGTCGTCGCCTCGCGCCGGTCGAGCGCCCAGTAGCCGTCGCCAACGCCGCAGGCACAGGACGAAAGGAGCCGGACCGCCATGAGGATGCCGATCCAGGACAAGGAGGAGGCCACCTTCCAGATGGGCCCGATGATCGACATGGTCTTCCTGTTGCTGGTCTTCTTCATGTGCGCCTCGCATATGGCCCAGCAGCAGAACCTGCCCATGGAAATCCCCGAGGCCAGCAAGGCCGTCGTCCCCAAAGAGCGCCCCGACCGCTGGATCGTCAACGTTGACCTCGCCGGCAACCTCTACGAGGGTATGCATCCGGTCCCCGGCAATGATGTCGAACTCCTCGCCGCCAACGTCAAGGCCCGGTTGCAGGAGAATCCGAAGATGAAGATCTACCTGCGCGCCGACCGCAACTCCCCTCATAAGAACGTCAAGAAGGTCATTCAGGAAATGGCCAAGGTCGGGGTTGACGACTTCATCTTCGGGGTCTACATCCCCCCGGAGAGCCGCACCGTCACCACCAGTCCCGCGCCCTGACCGAAAGGATCTGCCCCCATGCGCATGAACATGCCGGAAATGGAGGAGCCCGAGCTGAACGTGGCACCCCTCATTGACATGGTCTTCCTGCTGCTCGTCTACTTCATGGTCACGGCCAGCCTGATCAAGTCCGAGGGCGACCTGAGCATCCAGTTGCCCGGCATGGTCGCCCAGGCCGAGTCGGTCGACATGCCCGACGAGCAAATCATCGAGGTCCGTGGCAACAACCGTGTCTATCTCAACGACCGTGAATACGACAGCTTCGACTCGATGGATATGCCCCAGCTCGTCGCCGTCCTCCAGCGCTACAAGGCGGCCTCCGACGCTGCCCAATCCAAGGCCCTGGTCACCATCAATGCCGACGGCGAAGCCAAGCATCAGCGGGTCATTGATGTCATGAACGCCTGTGCCTCGGCCGGCATTGTTGGCGTCACCTTTGCCGGAGGTGCCGAATGAATCGTGAGACAAGACGGTTGCGCAATTGAGCGGATTTGGCGGTTTTGCTTGACAAACCTTGGCGATGGCGTAAGATTCCACGCAAGCGGGATCTAGGCGGTGGGGCTGGCATGAGACAAGGACAACCTTCATCTTGGGAGCAAGGGTCATGAAGGAGCAGATGGAATCGTTGCTCTCCGGCATCGGGTTCTACCGGATGTCCGAGCAGCGGCGCAACCAGATCCTGACCTTCTGCGCGGTCAGCGCCGGGCTTCATGTCGTGGCCCTCGTCCTGTCCGTGTTCATCATCGCCATGCGCACCCAGCTGGAGGAGAAGACCGTCTTCGTGGCGCCGCCGCCGCCGACCCGCACCTACGAGCCCCGCAAGCTCGAGCACCAGGTGAAGGTGCAGAAGCGCCAGCGCAGCTCGAGCCGTCCGACGGTTGTCCCGCGCATCGTCTCGATGAAGACCTCGAACATCGCGTTGCCCGAGATCAAGATGGATCCGAAGGTCATCAACACTGCCTTCCAGCCGAAGTTCAAGGCGGTCTCCGGCAAGGGCGTCGGTGCCGGCTTGGGCACGGGCTATGGCCTCGGCGGCTTTGGCCCCGGCGTCTCCAAGTTCGACTTCTTCGGCATCCGCGGCCGCGGCGACAAGATCGCCGTCCTGGTCGACGTCTCGACCAGCATGGTCGAGGAGGAGAATGGCGGCGTGGTGGGCTACATGCGGGTGAAGAACCGGGTCAACTCCGTGATCGATGCGCTCAGCGAGGAGGCCATGTTCAACTTGGTCGTCTTCGGTGATGCCTCGGCTAAGCTGTTCGACCAGTTGGTCGTGGCCAATGACGCCAACAAGAAGAAGGCCAAAGACTATCTGCGCCCCTTTAACACCGAGGGCAACTGGGGGCTGGCTATGGGCAACATCCAGGCCGAGGCCGGCAAGGGCCTGGCGGCGATCGGCGGCACCACCCGCCTCGACCTTGCCCTCTCGGCATGCTTCCAGCAGGGTGCCGACACCATCCTGGTGATCAGCGACGGCGCCCCCATGGTCATGCGCGATGTCAGCGCCGACGAGATGCAGGCCTACAGCGTGCGCCGCGCCGAGTGGGAGAAGGAGAACGCCGCCAAGCTTGAAGCTTTTGACGAGGCTCAGGAGCCTGCCGGCGAGGCCGAGAAGCGCAAGGTCTGGATCCCGCCCGTCAAGCCCCGGCCACCCAGCAAGAAGCCGCCCAAGGAAGGCGAGCAGCCCGACATGGGGCATCCCGGCAGCCCCGGACGCTGGGAATATCACTACGGGCACCGCGGTGGCCACCGCCGCAGCCGTCCCCAGCCTCCCTTCGAGGCCCCCAAGCCGCGCTACTGGACCCTCAACGAGTTTCTCACCCACCTGCGCATCCTGCACAAGGAATACTACCTGGAAAAAGGCATGAAGCCGCCGGTCATTCATTGCATCGGCTACAAGGTCGACCGCGAAGGGCACGTCTTCCTCTCGGCCATTGCCAAGGAGTACAAGGGCAAGTACCGTCGGGTGCAGACCATCAAGTAAGGAGGTTGTGGCCATGCCGTGCCGCACCATTCTCCGGGGCGTCGCCCTTCTCGTGCTTCTCTTCGGAGGCTTTGCCGCCACCGCCATCGACGACCTGCGCGAGGCGGAGATGACCATCGAGCCGGAGCCGGAGATCGGCAAGGCGATCTATACCTTTCGCTTCCTCCCGGCCAAGTCCCAGATTGCTGACAAGCTGACCTTTGAGTGCGTCTACCGCCAGGTCTTCACCGTCGAGAATTCCCGCGGCGAGACGTTCGAGAAGATCCATGAGCCGGAGGTCTTCAAGGTCGAGCGCCGCAACGAGAAGTTTGTCGACGAGTTGGACCTATACATCAATTTTCGCGTCCCGACCAGCCGCGAACGCATCGTCCAGGCTTTCGGCAAGGGCATCTTCAACGAGCAGGCCGAGATTGTCATCGACCGTGTTCGCGTGACCGCCACCGTTGGCGGCAAGAAGGCGTGGTCCATGGAGTTTCGCGATGGCCAGCTCTTCCGCCATGATCCCGCCAGTGGCGCTTGGCAGGCGGAGGCGAAATGAGGATGCAGCGGCATTACCCGGCCTGGTTGCGGCGGTTGCTTGTCGGGGCCATGGTCGTCGGCTGCTGCGGTGCCACCCCGGGGGCGCTCCTAGCCCAGGTGGTCGAGGTCGTCGAGGAGGAGGCACCCCCAGAGCTTGACTTGGAGACGCCGGAGTTCGTCGCCCTGCAGAAGGAATACCGCGCCGCCGTCGCCGCCGTGAACGGGCCGCATCGCCAAGCGTTGAATCAGTTCATCGACCGGCATGTCGCCATTGCCGAATCCCAGTACAACGACGCCAAACGTACCGGCAACACCCGCGACATGGGCACGGCGCGCGACTATCTGCGCATCTTCACCCATGCCCGGGAACAGCTTGAGGCCGAAGGCCGTTTTGACCTTCCCGAGAAGGTGCGCCGTGAGCTGGCGGAGGTCCTGGAGAAGGCGCGCCGGGAGAAAGACGAGGTCGACACCCCCATCGCTCCTGCCCTCGCCAAGGCCGAGGAGGACATGCTTGCCCGGTTCCGCGAACAGGTTGCCGCCCGTGCCGAGGCCCTTGGCGTTGAATATCCCGAGGCCGAGGTCGAAGCCAAGCTCAAGGAGTTCAAGGAGCGCGAGCTCGCCATCAAGGCTCCGCCCCCACGGCCCGGTGGCCAGACCGGTGCCGTTGGCGAAGTGATCCCCGTCGAAGACCTCGGTCCCGTCCTTGCCAGCTCCGGCGAGGGCGCGGCCTGGGTGACCATCGCTCGCTGGACCGCGGACATGATGGGCATGGACGTCATCACCCTCGAATGCGGCAACCAGCAACGCGACTATGCCGAGGATCGCTTCAGTCCCATGGGCGGTGCCGATTCCAAGACCCGTTATCAGGCCGTGCGCCCGATGCCTCCCCATCCTGCCTATGCCTATCGGCTCAAGCGTATTCCCGGCCATTCCGGTATCGATGGGGTCATGGAATGGCCCTCCGAGCGCAACCAGTGGCGCTTGACCTTTCGCGTCAAGCCGCTCGGCGATACGGTGCCCGAGCGCCATGGCTTTGACTTCGAGGTGAGCTTGCCGGGCACCGAGTTGGCCCAGGTCTTCGGGGCCGATGCTACTACGGCCGATGCCGCCGCCGGCGATGTCAAGGGCGGGCCCGAAACCAAGGTTATCGGCTCCCGCAAGGACCCCGCCGCGGATCCCGACGCCGGCAAAATCAAACTGCGGGTCGCCACTCGGCCTGCCGGGGTCACGGTCCACGTTGACGGCGAGCCCCAGGTGGAACGTGCCACCCGCAAGCCTCTCCTCACCCCATGCGAAATCCTCGCCGCCCCAGGCAACCACAGCATCCGTCTCGCCAAGCCCGGCTTCATCGACAAGGAGTTCAAGGACTTTTCGGTCCAGCCCGGCAAGCGCATCGTCTGGGAACTGGTTCAGGATCCCAAGATGACCGTCAAGAGCATTCCCCTGAAGGCCAATCAGCCGGACTGGTTCGCCACCGGCGTCGCCGTCAAGGCGGGCGACATGGTCGTCATCAGTGCCTCCGGCCAATGGTCTTGCGGCGACAAGCGTGACCGCTGCGGCCCCGAGGGCCTGCCCAACGACAAGCGTTACTACAAGTACTACGCCAAGAGCGAGGACGACGTGCGCCAGAGCCAGTCCATCCCCTACGGGGCGCTGCTTGCCAAGGTCGGCCCCGATGGCGAGTTGCGCGCCGTTCCCGCGGCAGGCCTGCAGTTCAAGGCTGAGGCCGAAGGGGAGATCCTCCTGGACATCAACGAATTGTCCGGCAAGGAACGCAAGAACAATGCCGGCAAGCTCGACGTCTCCATCGTCGCTCCGGTGGCTCCATAGGGCACGGCCAGAGGATGCGAAGATGATCGTCCCCGAGGATCGCCGGCAAATCCATCACGTGGCCATGGCGGTTCTCGTGTTCCTCGCCTTTTCCCTGATCTTCAGCATGGCCCGCGAGCCGATCGGTGCCCTCAATGCCTGGATCCTCGCCGTCTCCGGCGAGATCAAGGCCGGCGACGATGCCGAGGTGGCCAACAGCAGCTTGCCGTCTCTTCCCGGAACGAATGCCAGCGGTTCCGGCGCGACGCTGGCGACCGCCAAGCCTTCTCCTCCGCCCATCGACATGCTCAAACCCGTGCTTTCGGAATTGCCCAAGACCCCCCCGGTCCATGTCGTCCTGCTTGACCGCCTGCCCTCGACCGGTCGTGACCCTCGCTTGGTTCCCGCACCCCCGCTGCGCGACTACACTGGATTTCCTTGGGACGGGGAGAAGACCGACCTGTGCTTTGCCAGCGATGGCACCACCCTCTATGTCGCGGTCTACTGTCATGACCGTAAGCCTGCTGACCTGTGCACCGAGTTCACCGAGAAGCAAGGAGCCAGCGCCGCCTGGATGGACGACAGCATCGAGCTCTTCCTCATGCGCGACCGTGCTGCCGGCCATTATTGCCAGTATGTTGTCTCCGCCTCCGGCATGGGCGTGACATTCTACCTTGAGACAACCCCCCAGCCGCATAATGGCCGCCGCATCGAACCCTTGCCGGCCGGGTTCCGGCTGCCTCATCTTGAGGGCAGTGTCCGGGCCGACGGCTATGTCGTGATTATGGAGATCCCCTTGGTCAACCTCGGCCTTGAACGGGCAACGCCTGGCTCCGAGATCCTCTGCCAGGTCGTGCGCAACTACCGGGGATACCAGAAGCCGGGAGAGGTTAACCTTCAGCTCTTCCCGTCGCACATCTATGGCGACAACCGCCTGCCCGAGCTGAACCACCACCGCAACGCCTTCCAGCCGATCCGCTTTATCACGCCGCAGGAGGCGGCCAAGCTGCCGCCACCGCCGCCCGACGATTTTGCCGACGTCGCCTGGGAGTGATCCGGAGCGCGGGAATGCACCTTTGCGCCATGGCTCGGCGAGCGAGGCGCGAAATCAGATCTATATGCGCCACGAAGAGCACGGAGGGACACGAAGAAAGAAACTCTAAACAGGGATCAAGCGCTTCGTGCTGCAACCCTGCGCGCTCTTCGTGTCCTTTGTGGTGAGACCTGCATTTGACGTTTAATTGGAATCAGGACTGGACGGCGCCGACGATCTCGGCCACGCTGCGGCAACCGTGACGTTCCAGCCAGGCGTCGATCCCGGTAATCACCTTCAGCGGCGTCTCCGGATCCGTGAAGTTGGCTGTGCCCACGGCCACTGCGTCTGCCCCGGCCAGCAGGAATTCGATGGCGTCCGCCGCCGTCATGATGCCCCCCATGCCAATCACGGGCACGGACACCGCCTGCGCCGCCTCGTAGACCATGCGCACGGCGACCGGCTTGATCGCCGGGCCGCTCAGGCCGCCGAAGCGGTTGGCGATCAGCGGACGCCTCGTTTCGATGTCGATCGCCATCCCCGAAAGCGTGTTGATCAGGGAGACCATGTCGCTGCCCGCATCCACCACCGCCCGCGCAAAATCCCCGATGCGCGTGACGTTCGGGCTGAGCTTGGTGATCAGCGGCAGCCGCGTCGCCGCCCGCACCGCCGCGACCACCGCCCCGGCCAGGCGCAGGTCGGTGCCGAAGGCCACCCCGCCTTCCTTGATGTTCGGACACGAGATGTTGATCTCGAGGGCGGCGATGCCTGCAGGTTCGGCCTCCAACCGCGCCGCTACCTCGGCGTATTCCTCGATCGTGCGACCCCAGATGTTGATGAACACCGTCGCCCCCGCCCGACGCAGGAACGGCAGGTACTCCTCGCCATGCAGGAACTTCTCCACCCCCGGCCCCTGCAGTCCGATCGCATTGAGCATGCCGCCGGTGACCTCGGCGACCCGCGGCGTCGGATTGCCATGCCAGGGGAAGGTCGCGATCCCCTTCACCACCACTGCGCCCAGCCGGTCGAGTGGCACATAGTCGGCATACTCGAAGCCGAAGCCGAACGTCCCGGACGCCGTCATCACCGGGTTGCGCAACGTCACCGGGCCCAGCCTTGTCGTCAGGTCAGCCATCGTCGTCTCCCTGAGAGGCATTCAGCAATCCCGCGCCATCATCGATCCATTGAGCATTGAGTGTTGAGTGTTGAACGTTGAGCGTTCAATCTTGCACCACCCGCCATCCCACCGCGCTGGGCGGGAAGAAGCTCCAGCCTGAATTATTCATAAGCATGACGGTTAATCACCAGCTTCATCCATGTGGCGAGCGAGGTTCTGACGTCCCTTCAGGACGCCGGTCATTCTTGGTTGCTGGCCTGTCCTGGGGCTCACCCTGGGCTAAGGATTATCGCCCCTTCAGTGCCCGAATCCGCAAGCCCAATGTGAATCTTGTTTCTATTCATGCAATCTCGGTTGATCTTGGTTTGGCAGTCCCGAAGGGACGGTAGACTTAGCCCAGGGCGTGAGCCCTGGGAAACTCCCCGCCCCATGATCGGAGCCCTGAAGGGGCGGCAGCATAATTGATGGATTAATTAGGGTTGTTTTTCTAGCCTTTGTTTAAATCCCCGGGTAAAAGTGAGTATGGATATAGATGAAATAACCACAGAAAAAAAGAAACCCTCACACCCTTCAAGGCCAAGATGATACTTGATATATGAACATGAGATAGCCACCAAAATAATTGATATGGCGGCAACAGCATCGAATGCTTTTAACGATGAAGATACCGTCTTGTCGTTTTTTACCTGCACCACTAAGGCCATCATTAATAGGGCAATACAATACGGGAGATATGAGATCATCCCTAATGCCTCAACAATGGCTTTCATCCTCTTCATCCCCCATCCTACGACATGATCTTGGCCGACGGGAAGACCGGGCCCTCGCGGCAGGTGCGGGCATAGCGCCAGCCATCCGGGCTGGCCTCGTCGCGCAGCTTTACCACGCAGGCATAGCAGGCGCCGATGCCGCAGCACATCCGGTGATCGAGGCTCAGCTCGCCATCAAGACGATGCTCCCGGAGCATCGCGGCCACCGCCATGATCATGCCATGAGGCCCGCAGCCGTACACCCGCAGACGGGGAGGGGCGGCCGCCAGGACCTCGCCCAGCAGGTCGGTGACCCGCCCCCGGTGCCCGGCGCTGCCGTCCTCGGTGGCGGTGCGAACATCACAGCCTAGGCCCGCAAACTCGTCCGTCAGCAGCAGGTCGCCGACGCCGCGGGCGCCGCGCAGGAGCAGGGGAGGGGTGGGCGAGCGCCGCGCCAGCAACCAGGTCGCCGCCGCGCCGTAGCCGCCGGCCACGATGACCGGCGACTCGCCGGGCGAGGGCACGGAAAAGGGCGTGCCCAAGGGGCCGAGCAGGCTGCACGACGCCCCGGGCGGCGTCTCCGCCAGCAGTTCGGTGCCGCCGCCAACGACCTTGTAGACGATGGTCAGCGTCCCCGCCTGATCCACGTCGCAGACGCTGAACGGCCGCCGCAGCACCCGGTCGTTGCGGGCGGTCACGCGGACATGCACGAACTGCCCGGGCCGCACTTCCGGACAGATGCCCGGGGCCCGCAGCCGAACCCGTCGGTAGTCTCCGCCGAGTCTCTCATTCGCCAAGATGACCGCATCCTCAAGCATCGCCGCCGGGGTCTCCTCGATGGGAATCGAGAGTTGAATGTTAGGCGTTGAACGTTGAGCGTTCTACATGACGATCTTGTTCAGGGGATACTCGACGATGCCGCTGGCCCCGGCCGCCTTCAGCGCCGGAATGAGGTCGCGGACGGTGTGCTCGTCGACGATCGTGTTGAGGGCGCACCAGCCATCCTCGGCCAGCGCCGAGATCGTCGGGCGCTCCAGGGCGGGCAATTGCGCCAGGATGGTGTCGAGGTCGGCCTTGCGCACATTGAGCATCAGCCCGACCTTGCCCTCGGCGAGTAGCGCCGCCTGCAGCAGTAGCGCCAGCTTGTCGATCTTCGCCCGCTTCCAGGTGTCGGCATAGGCGGCGTGGTTGGCGATCAGCCGTGTGGTGCTCTCGCAAAGCGTGTCGACGATTCGCAACTTGTTGGCGCGCAACGATGATCCCGTCTCGGTGATCTCCACAATCGCGTCCGCCAGGCGCGGCGGCTTGACCTCGGTCGCTCCCCAGCTGAACTCGA
>CAZBDL010000058.1:0-3729 GCA_964490525.1 uncultured Victivallales bacterium
GATCAAGCCCGGGCGGCGCTATGTCGTCCAGGAGGGCCAGGCCTACTGCTCGCGGGCCTGCCTTGACGCCGTCCTGCCGAAGTGCGCGGCCTGCGGCAAGCCCTGTCGCGGCGGCTTCCAGAAGGATGGCCGCAATTACTGCTCGAAATCCTGCCTGGAGACGACCTTCCCGCAATGCTCGGCCTGCGGTGCCCGGGCGCATCAGGGGGTGCTGGGGACGGACCACGCCGGCCAGGAGCGCTTCTTCTGCCAGCGCTGCGCCGCCGGGCCGCGCTGCTTCTGCTGCAGCCTCCCGGGTGCCGGCCAGGCGCTCGCCGATGGCCGCCATCAGTGCGCGCAGTGCGCCCGCAGCGCCGTCGCCGCCCCGGATGCCATGCGTCGGGTGGCCGAGGAGGTGCGGCGGAGGATGCGCGAGGAGCTGGGCCTGGGCACGGACCATGTAATCCGCTACGAGCTGGTGGACGAGCCGACCTTGCTGGCGCGCAGCGGCAATGCCCACCCCGGCCGGGAACTGGGCCTGTTCCGCTACGAGAAGACGGTCGAGAAGGTGGTGACGCGGACGACCCGGGGAGGGCGGGTGGTGCGCGAGGAGGGGGAGGAGCAGGTGAGCGATGAGACGCGTACGATCTTGGTCCTTTCGCACCTCTCGTTGCCGAAGCTGCGCGAGGTCCTTGCCCACGAGCTGGCGCACGACTGGATGCAGCAGCGCTATCCGGGCATCGACGATGAGCGGATCAAGGAAGGGTGGGCCGAATATGTCGCCGCGCAGGTCAACGTGCTCTATGGCCAGGCGGCGATGAACCGGCGCATGGAGGCCAACCCCGATCCGGTCTACGGCGACGGCTACCGTTGGGCCGTGGCCATCGCCGCCGCCGACGGCATCGATGGCTTGACCCGCCGCTTCGTCGAGGCCAACCGTCCCTGATCCCCGCATGCCGCCCCATGGGGCGGCGGCGTTCCCGTCCCCCGGCGCCGCCGGACGGCTTCGGGGTATGCCCTATCGCCGAAACGGGCACGGCCCGCGACGGCGTCCCGACGCCCCCGCCCTGCCGCTACCCCGCAGCACTGCCCGGAGCGTGGCGCACATCGGCGTTCAGGATGAGAGGGATGGCCGACCCGCCCCGGCAAAGGGACAGGCCGACCACGCTTGTCCCCCCCTGGGGAGACGGCGGGTCGGCCTGTCGTGAACGCGGAGGTTCCCCTCGCGCGCGCCAGTGATGCGGTGATGCGGCGGGACTACTTCCGCTTGCCCTTCTTTGCCTGCTTCGCCTTCTTGCCCTTCTTCGCCTTGACGGAGACGCCCGCGCGGATCGCGGCCTGGGCGGCGGCGAGACGCGCAATCGGCACCCGGAAGGGCGAGCAGCTGACGTAGTCCAAGCCGGTCCGGAAGCAGAAGTCGACCGAGGCGGGGTCGCCGCCCTGCTCGCCGCAGATGCCGACCTTCAGCCCCGGACGCGCCTTGCGGCCCTTGCGCACGGACATCTCGATGAGCTGGCCGATGCCGTCCTGGTCGATCGTCTGGAACGGATCCGCCGGCAACAGCTTCTTGCCCAGGTAGTCGCCCAGGAAGCCGCCGATGTCGTCGCGGCTGAAGCCGAAGCCCATCTGGGTGAGGTCGTTGGTCCCGAAGGAGAAGAACTCGGCGTCAACGGCCATGCGGTCGGCCAGCAGGGCGGCGCGCGGAATCTCGATCATGGTGCCGACCAGGTGCGGCACCTCGCGCACGCCAAGCTTCTTGCACACCTCGGCATGGACGCGCTCGACGATCGCCTTCTGGTGGCGGATCTCGCTCGCGTCGCAGGTCACCGGCACCATGATCTCGGGATGCGCCTTCTTCTTCGCCTTATTCAGCTCCCCGGCGGCCTCGAGGATGGCGCGGACTTGCATCTCGGTGACCTCGGGATAGGTCACGCCGAGGCGGACGCCACGGTGCCCCATCATCGGGTTGCTCTCGTGCAGCGCCTCGCCGCGCGCCTGGATGTCCTTCGCAGAGATGCCCAGCGCTTTGGCCAGCTCGGCCTGCTTGTCGGCCGCCTGCGGCACGAACTCGTGCAGCGGCGGATCGAGCAGGCGCACTGTCACCGGCCGCCCGGCCATCGCCTCCATCGTCGCCTTGATGTCGCGCTTGACGAACGGGAACAGCTCCTTGAGGGCCGCCCGGCGCTCGGCCTCCGTGCCGCTGAGGATCATCTTGCGCAGCAGGAACAGGGGCTCGTCGGCCCCGGCGCCATAGAACATGTGCTCGGTGCGGAACAGGCCGATGCCTTCCGCCCCGTAGGCCACGGCGATCGCCGCGTCCTACAGCGTGTCCGCATTCGTCCGCACGCCCAGCGTGCGGAACTGGTCGACTAGCGCCATGAACTTCTTGAAGCGTGGATTCTCCGAGGCGTCGATCATCGGCAGGTCGCCGTCGTAGACCAGGCCGCGGGTGCCGTTCAGGGTGATCCAGGCGCCCTCGCCGAGGGACGTGCCGGCGACCGTCATCTTGCGGGCCCGGGCGTCGACGTGGATCTCGCCGGCGCCGACGATGCAGCACTTGCCCCAGCCGCGCGCCACCAGCGCCGCGTGCGAGGTCATGCCGCCGCGCGCCGTCAGGATGCCCTGCGCCGCCCGCATGCCCTCGATGTCCTCGGGGTTGGTCTCCTCGCGGACGAGGATCACCTTCTTGCCCTTGGCGGCCCACTCGACCGCGGCCTCGGCGGTGAACACGGCCTGGCCGGAGGCGCCGCCGGGGCCGGCGGGGAGGCCCTTGGCGAGGACCGCGGCCTTCTTCTCGGCGGCCGGGTCGACGAAGGGATGGAGGAGCTGGTCGAGGTGGGTCGGCTCGACCCGCTTGACCGCCATCTTGGCGTCGATCAGCTTCTCCTTGACCATGTCCATGGCCATGTTCAGGGCGGCGGTGCCGGTGCGCTTGCCGTTGCGGCACTGCAGCATGTACAGCACGCCCTCCTGGATGGTGAACTCGATGTCCTGCATGTCGCGGTAGTGCTTCTCCAGCACGTCGCGGATCTTGCAGAGCTGCCGGTAGGTCGCGGGCATCGCCTCCTGCATGCTCGGCAGGGTGCGGTTCTGGTCGTTCTTGGTGGCGTTGTTCAGCGGGTTCGGCGTGCGGATGCCCGCCACCACGTCCTCGCCCTGCGCATTGACCAGCCACTCGCCGTAGAACAGGTTCTCGCCGGTCGCCGGATTGCGGGTGAAGGCGACGCCGGTCGCCGAGGAGTCGCCCATGTTGCCGAAGACCATGGACTGGACGTTGACCGCGGTGCCCCACTCGTCCGGAATGCCCTCGATGCGCCGGTAGGAGATGGCGCGCTTGCCGTTCCAGCTTTTGAAGACCGTCCCGACCCCGCCCCAAAGTTGGGCCATGGGGTCGTCCGGGAACTCGCGCCCGAGTACCTGCTTGACCTTCTTCTTGAACTCCTCGCAGAGCTTCTTCAGCTCGTCCGCGCTCAGCTCAGTGTCGGATGTGTAGCCCTTCGCATGCTTGACCTGCTCGAGCATGCCGTCGAGCTGCTTGCGGATGCCCTTGCCTTCCTCGGGCTCGATGCCCTCGGCCTTCTCCATGACCACGTCCGCGTACATCATGATCAAGCGGCGATAGGCGTCATAGACGAACCGCTCGTTGCCGGTCTTGCGGATCAGGCCCGGGATGGTGGCGGGAGCGAGTCCGACGTTGAGGACCGTCTCCATCATCCCGGGCATCGAGGAACGGGCCCCGGAACGGCAGGA
>CAZBDL010000058.1:3812-12104 GCA_964490525.1 uncultured Victivallales bacterium
CAGGAGACGAGGAGCGGATTGACCGGATCGCCGAAGCGCATGCCCATGGTCTTTTCGGTGCGCTTAAGGGCGCCCTCGACCTCGGCCTTGAGGCTCGCCGGATACTTGCCGCCGTTGGCGAAGTAGTCGACGCAGCATTCGGTGGTGATTGTGAAGCCCGCCGGCACCGGCAGCTTCAGTCGGCACATCTCCGCGAGGTTCGCACCCTTGCCGCCAAGCAGGTTCTTCATGTCGGCACGGCCTTCGGCGGTGCTGCCCCCGAAGAAATAGACGTACTTCTTGCTGTTGCGGGCCTTCTTGCTGGAACTCGGGCGCTTGGCCATGGTCTTCCTCACGGTTGGGGATGATGGATGATGGATGATGGATGATGGATGCGTTGGGGATTTCGGATCGGGAATTTTCTGTGCGGCGGAATGGGCCTTCCCGCCAACGGGGAGGCGGGGGGTCAGAAGCGGTCGAACACCTCGATGATGTCGGGCACCTTGGGATGCTGGGAATAGGTGAGCATGATGAAGGATCCGTTGACCACCGCGGGGAAGTCGATGCCGAAGATGGTGATCTGGCCCGTCTTGGCGATGCGCTCCACCCGCTGGCGGATCTTCGGGACCTTCAAGTCGAAGCGGTAGACCTCCACCTTGGCCCCCTCGATGAACAGGGCGCAGCCGTCTTCCGCGAGCACCGCCGTGTAGATCGTGGGCTGGATCTCGTCGATCTGCAGCCCGGATTGGCGGAAGTGCTCGATGACGTCGAGCAACGAGCGGTCGTTGTTGCTCTTGGCGGAGAAGAGCGCGCAGCCGACCAGCAGCGCCAGCGTGGCGGCGACGAGCGGCAACCAGCGGCAACGGCGCAGGAGGGAAGCGGGCATCATGGCAGTCCGGGGGTTCGGTGACGCCAAGGCGGCCTTGGCCGATTGCAATGCACCATGCACAGGCACGGGCACAAAATATACAGGAGATTCTTCCGGGGTCAAGCCCGGAGGACGGGATCGCCGCCACCGCTTACCGCAGGGTGGCGCAGAGGTCCTTGGCGGTGGCGAGGATCTCGCGGAGGAGTTTGTCGGGAGCCGAGAGATCCTGGCGCCAGGCCATGGTCAGGCGGGCTTCGCCAAAGAGGTCCGGGGCGGGAATGGCGGCCAGGTGACGGTGCGCGAGCAGCCCGGCGGGCGGCTGGGCCATGACCGCCAGGCCGATGCCGCGGGCCACATAGTTGAGCGCCGCCTCGATGGAGTTGGTCGCGGCGGCGAACTCGGGCACGAGGCCGAGGCGCGAAAGCCCCTCGCGCAGGGGATCGGTGCCGCCCGTCGGCTCCTGCAGGGCGATCCAGCGCACCCCGGAGAAATCCGCCTTCGCCCAGAAGCCCTCCCGGGCGAACGGATGCCCGGCCGGTACGACCAGGCACAGGGGCAGGGTCAGCAGCGGGTGGATCGTCACGTTCTTGGTGCGCGGCGGCGGCGCAAACGCAATGGCCACGTCGATCTCCTTGGCCACCAAAGCCGTGAAGATCCGGCTGCCCTCCAGTTCGGTGATGTGCGGCTGCAGTTCCGGGCGTTGTTGCACGACTCGTGCGATCAGCTCTGGCAGGTAGTGTGCCGAAATGACCAGTGGACAGCCGAAGCGCAGGCGCACCCCGGCCCCCCCCTGGCGCAGGTCGGCCAGCTCGCCGTCCAGCCGTGCGAAGAACGGCGCGACGAAGCGCAACAGCCGCTCCCCGGCGGGGGTCAGGGAAAAAGGGCGGCGCACGAACAGCTCCACGCCCAGCTCCTTCTCGAGCTGGGCCAGTTGCTGGCTGATCGCCGGCTGCCGGATGCCGCCGGGAATGATCCGGACGGCGGCGCTGACCCCCCGCGCCTGCGCCACATAGTAGAACAGGTGCAGATGATGCAGGTTGGTGGACATGGATGGCTCCGATGGCATGGGGCATGGGGCATGGGGCATGGGGCATGGGGCACGGGGCACGGGGAAGTGCGGAATACGGAATGCGGAATGCGGCGCTTGCCACGCCCGAGGCATGGTGCGGAGTTCAGCGTTCAGTGTTGAGCGTTGAGCGTTTTTGGCATGGGGGATGTCGCCGAGGAATATACTCCCGCATCGCGACAGGCCAATGGTTCCATCTTCGTCCTGCCACGCTTCCGGTACCAGGCGGCACCAATCCCGGAGTCAGCGGACCTGCGTCCGGTATTGCCGCGGCGAGAAGCCGACGACCTGGCGGAAGCGGCGGCTGAAGTGGAAGGGGTCGGCATAGCCAAAGGCGGCGGCGACGGCCGCCACCGGCTCCGCGCTCCGGGCCAGGCGCTCGGCGGCCAGGCGCAGGCGCAGGCGGTCAAGATAGATCTTCGGCGCCATCCCGGTGCGGGCATGGAAGAGACGGCGGAAATGCACCTCCCCAAGATCGCAGAACTCGGCCATCTCGACAACCGTCCACCAGCGCTCCGGTTGCTCGCGGAGCGCCGTCAGCAGGGCGTCGAGCGGCGTGGCGGCACCTTCGCCGAGATTCTCGAAATGCAGCGCCACCAGCAAGTTCTGCAGGGCGAGGTTGGCGCGGATCTGTGCGTCCCGCGAGGGGTCGCGCGCCGCCGTGACGATCGGCAGCAGGCGCCTCGCCCGCCCGATCCGCAGCAGGCCGCTGCGCAGGATGCCCACCCGCAGCAGGTGGTCGGCCACCGGCCCCGTGAAGCACACCGCGTCCTCCACGTAGGGATGCCCATCGCCGCCGTAGTCATGGATGAACCGCGGCGCCATCAGCACCCCGTCCCCGGGAAGGATCGCCTCGTCGTGTCCCTCCGGCGTCCAGTACCGGCCCCGCCCGGCGAGCAGATGCGAGAGGCTGTAGTAGGCGAAGTAGCGGGGCTCCCGCGAGGCGCGCGGCGGCGAGGCCATGCGCAGGTTGCCGTGGCAGATCCACAGCCCATACTGGCGGTGCACTTCCTGCTGCCCCCCGGGCATGCGGTGGACGGCGCACGCGGCATAGTCGGTTTTGTCATTGACCATGTTCGGAATATCCATGTAAAATCCGGTTAACGCAAGCGATGTTGCCTGCAGAGAGGAAAATTCCACAACCGATACATCTATGAAAGGGTACGACCATGGCGACGAAGCAGCGCATTGAGATCGGGGTGATCGGGGCGGGCGGACGGTCGGCGGACCTCTGCCGACGCCTCTTCAAGCTGGGCCCGGAGCTCGTCCTCAAGGCCGTCTATGATCCGGACGCGACGCGGGCGAAGACCCTGGCCGAAGGCTGCGGCCAAGCCCAGGCGCGCCTGGCTGGCGACTACCAGGAGATCATCGCCGACCGGGACATTACCTGGGTCATGGTTGTCTCCCCAAACTGCTTTCACCGCGAGCACGTCGTCGCCGCCTTCGCCGCCGGCAAGCATGTCTTCACCGAGAAGCCCCTCGCCACCACCATCCCCGACTGCGTCGCCATGCATGAGGCGCATCGCGCGGCCGGGACGATGTTCGCCACCGGCTTTGTTCTGCGCTACGCCCCGATCTACCGCAAGGTGCGCGAGCTGATCGACGCCGGAACCATCGGCCGCATCCTCGGCATCGACGCCAACGAGAACATCGCCCCGCATCACGGCGCCTATATCATGCGCAACTGGCGCCGGTACACCCGCATGGCCGGCCCCCACATCCTCGAGAAGTGCTGCCACGACCTCGACCTGATCAACTGGTTCGCGGGGAGCCTGCCCAGCCGCGCCGCCGCCTTCGCCGGACGTGACCTCTTCGTCCCGGAGAACCGCCACCTGCTGGACAAATACCGCCGCCCGGACGGCACCACCCCCTTCGACGGCTGGAACGATCCCCATGTGGCGCGGGAGGATGCCTTCACCGCCGAGAAGGATCTGATGGACAACCAGGTCGGCATCCTCGAATACCGCAACGGGGTGCGCACGATGTTCCAGGCGACCATGGCCAACGCCATACCCGAGCGCCGCATGTACATTGCCGGCACCGAGGGCAACCTGATCGTCGAGCTCTATTCCCAGACCCTGAAGGTGCGCAACCTGGCCGATCCCCAGGTCCGTGAGCTGACCATGACCGGCGACCTGCATGGTGGCGGCGACGACTTCATCATGCAGGAGCTGCGCGCCTCCATGCTCTCCGGCACCCCGCCGCGCTGCGGCGGCGAGGAGGGCCTGGTCAGCGCCGTCACCGCGCTCGCCCTCGACCAGGCCGCCCGCGAGGGGCGCGTCATCGATCTCGAGCCCGTCTGGCGGGACCTCGGCCGCGGCACCCCGACGCCGTAGCCCCCCCGCCTCCATATCATCCGCCAGGCAGCTGCACGACCGTGGGCATGGCGCTCAGTCGCGCCATTCCCACGTCGGCCCCTCCGCGACGACCTCCGCAAACAGGTCCGTCATTTGCTTCGTCATCTTTGCCAGGATTTCCGGCCTGTCCTTCGCCAGGTTTTTCTTCTGAGCGATGTCTTCGCGAAGGTTGTACAGCTCGAACCGCTCCAGCTTTGCCGTCTTGATGTATTCCATGGCGGCCGGCGTGATCCCGTGCGCCAGGCGGGACGTGGGCTTGCCGAGGTATCCGACCAAGGTCCAGTCGCCGTCGCGCATGGCGACCGCCGGGGCCGCCTTGTAGAGGAACCAGAACAGGGGCACCTCGCGCACGATCCTTCCCTCCGAGAAGAGGGGCAGCAGGCTGACCCCGTCGATTTTCCGGTCCTTGGGCGCCTGGGCCTCGGCGATCTCGCATAAGGTGGGCAGGATGTCGACGCCACCAACGGGCTCCTGGCAGACCGTCCCGGCCTTGACCTGGCCCGGCCAGCGGATGATGGCCGGAACCCTGATTCCGCCATCCCACACATCGGCCTTTGCGCCGCGCAGCGGCATGTTGCACAGGCGATGGCGGCTGCCGTTGTCGGAGTAGAACAGGACGATCGTATTGTCGCTCAGTCCGGCATCGTCGAGATGCTTCAGAAGCCTTCCTGCCGCCAGGTCCATGTTTTCGACATTGGCGAAGTAGACCGGCATGTGGGCTTCCGTCCTCCTCCGGTTCTCCTCGGTCATCTGCTCGGTGCAGGTGTAGCCCTTGTGCCGCTCCACCAGCTCCGGCGGCGAGGCAAGCTTCTCGTGTGGCTCATGGAAGGCGACATACATGAAGAAGGGATTGTCCTTGTCCTGGCGCCCCTCCAGCCACCGGATCCCCTCGTCGACGACGAGCTGGCACGAATAGCCCTTAAGGGGCCCGACGGGCTTACCGTTGATGACGAAATTCACCGGATTCAGGTGGCTGGGCAGCGCATTGTTCGTGGTGCCATAGGAATGGTCGAAGCCAAAGTCCTTGGGCTGCGGCTGGGAAGCCTGGCCCTTGCCGGTCTTTGCCCCGGTTGCAAGATGGCTCAGATGCCATTTGCCGACATGGCAGGTCGCATAGCCCTGTCCCTTCAGGAGCTGCGCGATGGTGACTTCGGTCCTCGGCAGGTGCATCGGCGCATCCTTCTCCTTGTCGCCGTCGGCCGGAATATAGCTGTAGACGCCGCAACGGGTGGGGATGCGCCCGGTCAGCAGGCCCGCCCGTGAGGGCGAGCAGATGGGGCCGCAAGCATAGAAGTCCGTGAACTTCATGCCTTGGGCCGCCAGCTTGTCGAGGTTCGGGGTGTCGATGTATCTGCTCCCGAAGCAGCTCAGGTCGGCATAGCCCATGTCGTCCGCAACCATGACCACGATGTTGGGCTTTCGGGAGGCGTCGGCAGGGGTGCCCCAGGCCAGGCCGGACAGGGAACACACGGCCACCCCGGCGGCCATGCCTGTGATCAATGATCCTCTTGCAAAACCTCCCGTGACGGCGCGGCCGACCGATTGCGGATGGATGCCGCGGTTCGGAGGCGTATCCGCGGCTCCCGCGCTCGCAACGCCACTCACGCGAGGTTTTGCAAGAGGCTCCAATGCGCGGCCAGCCATGCTCGGGCCCTTTCCTTTCGGCAGGGGCTGCCAAGGCACACGCGATGCCTTGGCCACGCCACAGCCATTGTTGAGAAGCCGGGGAGGTGCCGGGACAAAGATATCCTCGGCGTGAGGCCTGTCAATCCGGCGGGCAAGCTGTGCCTTGTGGTCCACAAAGAAAGGGCGCGGCTCTTGCCGCGCCCTTCGTGCTGCCTGGGGCTCGGGACCTACATGATCTCGCCCATCTTCTTGTAGAACTCGAAGCGGCGCTTGGCGTCCTTCTCGGCCTCGGCGAAGAGGGCCTCGGCCTCGTTGGGGGCGGTCTGGAAGAGGCTGGAGTAGCGGCGTTCGCTGCGGATGAACTCCTGGAAGCTGCCGGTCGGCTCCTTGCTTTCCCAGGCGAAGGGCTTCTCGGCGTTCTGGGGATTGTAGCGGTAGAGAGGCCAGTAGCCGCAGTCGACCGCGCGCTTCTGCTCGAGCTGGGTCTGCATCATGTCGATGCCGTGGGCGATGCACGGGGCGTAGGCGATGATGATCGACGGCCCGCGGTAGGCCTCCGCCTCCTGGAAGGCCTTCAGGCACTGAACCCGGTTGGCCCCCATGGCGATGGAGGCGACATAGACGTAGCCGTAGCTCATGCACATGAAGCCGAGGTTCTTCTTGGTCAGGCGCATGCCGGCGTTGGCGAACTTCGCGACCGCGCCGATCGGAGTGGCCTTGGAGGCCTGGCCGCCGGTGTTCGAGTAGACTTCGGTGTCCATGACGAGCAGGTTGACGTCGCGGCCGGAGGCGACGACATGGTCGAGGCCGCCGAAGCCGATGTCATAGGCCCAGCCGTCGCCGCCGAGGATCCAGATGCTCTTGTCCATGAAGTAGTCCTGCAGCTCGGCGACCTTGGCGAGGACCGGCTTGGCCTCGGGGGTGGCCTGGGCGAGGGCGGCGGGCAGGAGCATCTTGACCGCCTCCTGGGCGAGGCGCGGCTCATCGCCGCGCTTGTCCCACAGGCCGAGGCAACGGTTCAGGGCGGCGGCGAGGTCGGGGCCGACGGCGTTCATCGCCAGGAGCCTCTCGACGTTCTGGCGGAGCAGGGCGCGGTTGCTGTCGACCGCCAGGCGCATGCCGAAGCCGTACTCGGCATTGTCCTCGAAGAGCGAGTTGGCCCAGCTCGGGCCGCAGCCGCTCTTGGCGGTGCAGTAGGGGATGGTCGGGAAGGTGCCGCCGTAGATCGAGGAGCAGCCGGTGGCGTTGGCGATGACCATGCGCTCGCCGAAGAGCTGGGTGGCGAGCTTGACATAGGGTGTCTCGCCGCAGCCGCCGCAGGCACCGCTGAACTCGAACAGGGGCTGCTTGAACTGCGAGCCCTTCACCGTGTCCTCCGACGCGCCGTCGAGCACGTTCTCGGGCAGGCTGGCGAAGAAGCGGTAGTTGTCCTCCTGCCCCGCCGCGCGTTCCTCCTCGAGGGTCTTGAAGACCAGGGCCTTCTCCTTGGCCGGGCAGGTCTGGACGCAGACGCCGCAGCCGGTGCAGTCGTCGACATACACCTGGATGCGGTACTTGAGGCCGCGCTCGTTCTTGGTCTTGGAGTCGACGGCGAGGAAGCCCGCCGGGGCGGCACCGAGGTCGGCCGGGGCGATCTGCTTGGCGCGGATGACGGCGTGCGGACAGGCCATGACGCACATGTTGCACTGGATGCAGTTCTCATGCAGCCAGTGCGGGACGCGCGGGGCGATGCCGCGCTTCTCCAGGGCGGCGGTGCCGATCGGCAAGGTGCCGTCGCAGCTCATCTTGGAGACCGGGATGTCGTCGCCGCGCAGCACCATGCAAGGCTCGATGATGTCCCTGGCGAAGGCGATGGCGTCGGCCGGGATCAGCTTGGGCACGGGTGCCGACTTGGTGATCCGCTTCGGGGGGATGACCTGCCGGAGGGCGTCGGAGGTGCGGTCGACGCACTCCCAGTTCATCTTGACGATGTCCTCGCCCTTGGCGATGAAGGACTTCTTGATGGCGGCCTTGATCAGGTCAATGGCCTCCTGCTCGGGGAGGACGCCGGAGATCTTGAAGAAGGCGGTCTGCATGACGGTGTTGATGCGGTTGCCGAGGCCGGCGGCCTCGGAGATCTTCAGGGCGTCGATGTTGTAGAACTTGAGCTTCTTCTTGACGATGGCCTTCTGGAGGTCCGGAGTGAGGTGGCCGAAGACCTCGTCGTTGCTCCATTCGGAGTTGAGCAGGAAGACGCCGCCGGGGCGGATGTTGCCGAGCATGTCGTAGCGGCCGATGTAGGCGGGGTTGTGGCAGGCGACGAAGTCGGGGGTGGTGATGAGGTACGGGGACTGGATCGGGTTCTTGCCGAAGCGCAGGTGGGAGATGGTGATGCCGCCGGACTTCTTGGAGTCGTA
>CAZBDL010000059.1:0-11987 GCA_964490525.1 uncultured Victivallales bacterium
GAGGTCGATGCGCTGTTCGCGGAGCAGGGCGACCTGGCGTTCCTCCTGCTGGCGCTTGTTCTCCTTGGTAATCGGGAAGCAATGGAAGGGGATGCCGAAGCGTTCGGCCACCGGGCGCAGGGTCTCGTTGTTGCCGATGACCAGGGGGATCTCCACCGGCCATTCGCCGTCCTCGTGGCGGGCGAGGATGTCGAACAGGCAATGGGACATGCGGGTGACGAAGACCGCCATGCGCGGGCGCTGGTCCGAGAAGTGGAGCGTCCAGGTCATGCCGTAGCGCGCCGCCAGCAGCGTCTGGAAGTAGTCCGCGACCTTGTCGGGGGGAATGGCGAATCCCGCCAGGTCCCACTCGACGCGCATGAAGAAGATGTTCTCCTCGCGGTCGACGTGCTGTTCGAGGTAGAGGATGTTGCCGTTGTTTTCGTTGAGGAATTCGGTGACCTTGGCGACGATGCCGCGGCGGTCGGGGCAGTAGATCAGCAGGATCGCCGTGCGGGCGTTGACCTCGCTCATGACGCAAGTCCTTTCCCATGGCCTTGTTGGATTCAGGAACAGGCGGGGACAATATCGCCCGCCGAGCAAAAGGCAACCGGCGGTGCCCGCGGGGGGCGGGTCACGGCTCGGCGAGCAGGCCGAGCAGGAAGCGGTGGGTGTAGAGGGAGGAGCCGAGGGCGCGGCGGAGGGTGGCCCATTCACGGCGGCGGGCCAGCAGGCGGACCAGGGGCAGGCGGCGATGCCACGGGCACTCGCGGAGGTGGCGGAAGCGCTCAAGGTCGATGAGGACGATCCCCTCGCCGCCGCGGCGCACGAAGATGTGCTTGGCATGCCAGTCGGGATAGGTGTAGCCGGCATGCTGGACGCGGCGCAGGATGCGGGTGATCTCGCGCAGGATCTCCTTCTTGCGCGTCTGGAACTCGGCAACGACATCGTGCGGCGCCTTGAACTCGAGCAGGTCCTGCAGCGAGTCGTAGCCTGCCAAGCGCTTGAAGAGCAGGAGCCCGCGGCGGCCATCGTCGTCGAGGCACCAGGCGACCAGGCGCGGGGGGATCAGGCCGAATTCGCCGACGCGGTCGACGGCACGGCGCTCGTTGACGACACAGGGATAGGCCGTCCCGCCGGCGCGCTTCAGGAAGTATTCCGAGCGATTGAGGCGGATGCGGACGGTCTGCCGGAGGATGGCGCCCCCCTTGCGGTTGAGGTGCTGGCGCATGGACTTGAGCTCGACCTCGGACAGGTCCTGCCCTTCGAGGTTCCACAGGGCCTCGAAGCCGTCGAGGCCGGCCGCGGCAAAGGATTCCCGTTCGAAGTCGGCGGCGGGATCCCAGATGAGTGGCGGATTGGCCATGGCTTTTCCTCTCAACTGCGCAGGTGTCGCCAGAGGGGCTTGAGGACGGTCGCCGGGAGGAGGACGGCGCCGCCGTCGGCCTGGGCATAGGCGGCGAGGAAGGCATCGACCAGCGGCTCCGGACGCACGGGTCGGCCCAGGCGGGCGGCGATGTCGACCAGGGAGGCGACGACCCGGGCCAGCTCGGCGGCGCGGACGGAGGCTTCGGCGGAGCCGGCGATCAGGGTGGTGCCGTCGAGGTCCCAGATGCCATGGCGGAAGCCGTCGCCGTGACGGCAGGCGTAGATGTTGCTGAGCTTGAGGTCGCCATGGACAATGCCGGCGGCATGCATGCGGGCCATCAGCGCGCAGACCTGGGTGGTGAAGCCGGCGCGGATGCGGGGCTGGCGGAGGACCTGCTCGGCATAGGTCAGGGTGGGGACCGGATGGGGCACGGCCTGACGCACCAGCCAGGCGTGGCAAAGGACGCGGGCACGGCGTTCGACCAAGGCGGCCAGCGGACGGGGCGTCGGAATGCCGTGCCGCTCGCAGGCCCAGGCCGCCGCCCAGGCACGAAACGGCCGCGCCCGGCGGAACAGGTAGCGCAGGGTGTCGCGCAGGCCGCGCCGGTTGTAGCGCTTGATGAAGACCTCCTGCCCGTCCGCCAGGACAAGCGTCCCGGCCTTGGTGCTGCGGCTGTCCTTGTGCAGGCGGGCCCGTGCCAGGGCCCCTTCCAGGTCGGCCAGGCACGCCCGCAAGGGATCCCCGTCCGCAGCACGGCGGACGAGGAGGATGCGGCCCCGCCCCGCTTCGCGCCGGAAGGTGGCGTTGTCGCCGAAGCAGTCGTCATGCTCCATGGCCGGGGATCCGGGAACAGCGGGGTTTCAGGCGCGGATGAGGGCGACGAGCCGGTCGCGCTCCGCGACCATCTTCTCCGCCGTGTCGGCCTCGACGATGAGCCGCAGCAGGGGCTCGGTGTTGGAGGTGCGGACGTTGAACCACCAGTCGGGGAACTCGACCGAGACGCCGTCCAGCTCGAACATGCGCCCGTCCGCGCCGTATTTCGCCTTGATGCGGGCGATGACGGCGGCGGGGTCGGCGACACGCGAGTTGATCTCGCCGCTGGCGTGGTATTTGCGCAGCGGCTCGACCAGCCGGCTGACCGGGCGGCCAGTGCGGCAGACGAGATTGGCTAGGAGCAGGAAGGCCAGCCCCTGGGACTCGGCGGTGTAGTTTTCCTTGAAGTAGTAGTGGCCGGAGAGCTCGCCCGCGAAGATGGCGTCGTGCTCGCGCATCTGGGCCTTGATGAAGGCATGCCCGACCCGGCTCATCACGGCCTTGCCGCCGTTGGCCTCGATGCACTCGCGCACGGCGCGGCTGCTGCGCAGGTCGTAGAGGATGGTGGCACCGGGATTGCGGGTCAGCAGATCCTGGGCGATCAGCGCCGTGAAGAGGTCCATCGGGATGATCTCGCCGCGGTCGTCGACGAAGCCGCAGCGGTCGCTGTCGCCGTCGAACCCCGCCCCGAAGTCGGCCCCCGTCTCGCGCACCTTGGCGCAGAGGACGTCAAGCGTCTCGGTCTTCAGCGGGTTCGCCTCGTGGTTCGGGAAGGAGCCGTCCAGCTCCTCGTACAGCGGGATGATCTCGAAGAGGTCGCGGATGCCGGCGATCTCCAATGACCCCATGGCGTTGGCGAAGTCGCAGACGACCTTGAGCTTACGGTCGAGCTGGGCGAAGCGGCGCAGGTGCGCCCCGTACTCCGGGCCGATGTCGTGCCGCGTCACCGTGCCGGGGCGCGCCGCCGGCGGGCCCCAGGAGCGCTCGGCAACGATCCGCTCGATGTCCGCGATGCCCGTCGCCCCGCTGATCGGCACCGCCCCCGCCCGGCACAGCTTGAAGCCGTTCCACTCCGCCGAGTTGTGCGAGGCCGTGATGATCACGCTGCCGTCCGCCCCCAGCTTGCCGTTGGCGAAGTAGGACATCGGCGTCGAGCACAGCCCAAGGTCGATGACGTCCGCCCCCTGCTCCGTCATCCCCTTCGCCAGCGCCGCGAAGAGCGGCGCCGAATGCGGCCGCATGTCACGCCCGACGACGACCCGCCGCGCCCCCCCGAGGAACGCCACGAAGGCCCGCCCGATCGCCTCGGTCGTCGCTTCGTCAAGCTGCTCCGGGTAGATCCCCCGGATGTCGTAGGCCTTGTAGATGCCCGCCATGAATCTCCTCCTTGGTGCTCTGGGTCATGCGTTCTGTGACATAGTTTCGCTGACGCATCTGCTTCTCGTCCTCGTCCTCGTCCTCGACCTCGTCCTCGGCTCGGCTCTTCGGGAGACCGAGGTTCGCCCGCGGCCAGCCCTGAGCCTGTCGAAGGGGGAGCGGGCTCCTACCTTGCGCGAGGCTTCGCTCGTCCTTGTCCTCGTGCTCGTCCTCGTGCTCGATGTTTTCCCGTTCCCTGCGGGGGAGATCCCGTTGGTTTCTCGTTCCTGCGGCGCGTAGCTTCTCATGGGTGCGAGGCGCGCCCTAGGCAAAGACGCCCAGGTCGTGCTTGAGCATCATCACCTGGTAGATCTCGTTGTACTCCTTCTCGCCGATGCGCAGGTAGTCGCGCAGGAGGCGGACGAAGCGGCGCTCGTTGGAGCGGTAGTAGCCGTCGCTCATCGCGAAGTCGAGGACATTGACGATGATCGAGAGGCGCTGGGGCATGCTCAGGACGAGGTTCATGCGCTCGAGGAGGCGCTCCAGGCGGTACTGCTCGTAGTAGACGAAGCCGACGTCGAGGATGGCGCGGTCGACGGTGCGCAGGATGCCGTAGACCATGTAGTCCTCGAGCTCGTCGTTGGTGCCGGCCACGCCCAGGAGCATGGCGCCCAGCGCCTCGATCGGGGTGATGTCCCGGGCCGGGGGCTCGGCCATGAGGGGTACCTGGGGGTCGTCCGGATGGAACACCTGGAGGTAGGCCTCGCGGGTCATGCGCGGCAAGGTGGTGGGCTTGAAGGTGCCGGTTCGCGCCTTCAGCTCGGTATGGGTCCGCTGCTTCGCGTAGGAGGCGGCCAGGCGCATCAGCTCGGGGTCGATGCGGCGGATCTCCCGCTGCCCGTCCAGCGACTGCATCTTGATCTTCATGGCGCATTCCTTCCCCAATTTCGCACCCGGCAATATAGCTCTCCGGACGCGACCCGCAATCCATGATTGGCCTAGATTATGCTACTGTCGCAAATTGGTGGCATGACCTCGCGCGGAGCGGCCGATGATCCTGATCCTCGAGGACAACTTGGAGCTGGCGTTTCTCCTGCGCCGGATCCTTGGGCGCCTGCCCGGCGGCGAGCGTTGCCTGGCGACCGGCAGCGTGGCCGAGGCCGAAAGCCGCATCCTCGCGGGGGAAGTTTCGCTCCTCGTCAGCGACCTGCGCCTCGGCCAGGACTCGGGCATCGCCCTGTTGCGCCGCCTCCACGATCACCTGCGGTGCCAGGCCCTGCCGGTCGTCGTCTACACCGGCCTAAGCCCGCGGGATGCCGAGTTCCGCGAGGCCGGCTACTACACCGACGCCGTCTTCGAGAAGGGCGAGACCACGGTCGCCAAGCTCCGCCAGGCTGTCCAGTCGCTCTGCCGCCGGACCGCCCCCGCCAAGCATCCGATGCCAGGATGAATGGCGGATGATGGACGATGGATGGCCGCGTCTCGTCATCCGGGCGGCGCGGTGCCTTCTCCCTGGGGGATTCCTGGTGCGGGAATGTCCCCGATGATCATCGGTTTGACGGTCATCACCCGGCCGGCGGTGCCATCCTGCCCCAGGAGCTGCAAGAGGAGCTGGGTTGCGGTTCGCGCCAGCCGTTCCCAGTCGATGCGGCAGACGCAGAGGCGGGGCTCGGGATAGTTCAGGCCGCCGCTCATGGCCATGACGGGGACGGACAACGGCAGATCCTCGAAATGGATGAAGACCATTTGCGCCAAGATATCGGGGAGCCGTCCCCGATCCTCGACCAGAGGATAGATCAGCGATTCACTGATGAAGCTGTTCTCGACGAACACGGCCGTCGGCGGGCTTTCCCCGCACTGGACAAGCAGGCGTCCGAACGCCTCGCGGCCGAGGCGCTGGCCGGGATCGGCCAGGCCACCGCGCGTGGGCATGGCCTCGACGACGCATTCCGGGGCGAAGGGCAGGCCATGGGCCTCAAGGGCGCAGCGGTAGCCGGCGAACTTCTTGGGCGAGCTGGCGACCGTGGCGGCGCTCCAGCGTAGAAGGCCAATACGCCGATGGCCCTCGGCAATCAGCCGGGCCGTCGCCTCGTAGGCCCCGCCGAAGCTGTCGACCAGCACCGCTGGGGCCCCGGCGACGTCGATCTCGTGGCCCATCATGACGGCCGGAATGCCCGCTTCGCGCAGGTGCCGGGAGAAGGCGCGAGCATGGTACAGAATGGTGTCGACGATGACGCCGCTCGGGCGGTGCGTGGCGATGACGTCCGCCAGCGCGGCCGCGGCCGCGTTCCACGGCGGGGCGGTGTGGCGGTCGTATCCCGGCAGGAAGGCGCTCCGCCAAGCGATGCCCTGCGGCAGCAGCTCCGCCCCGATGCCCTGCATCGAGGCAAAGACCGACAGCACGTGCCAGGCATCGAGCCTGGGCGTCTCCAAGCCGAGATAGAGCACCGGGCGCAGACGCTGGTGAGGACGGTATCCCGCCTGGTCCAGCTCGCGCAGCACCCGCCGCCGGGTCGCCTCCGCAAAGCGGCCCTTGCCGCGCAGGATGTTCGACACCGCCGCCGCCGACAGCCCGAGCCGGGCGGCAATCTCCTTCTGGCTGGGGCGAGCACGTTGCGTCTTCATGTCAGGCTTTCATGATTAATTATTTATCAATATATGTCTTTCATCTTCGTATACAAATTGCGGCATGCAAAATATTTTTTTTGGCTTGACATGATTAATTTGTCATCATATATTCATCTTGACCTCCGGAGGTTTGCGATGATGTTGGACCACCCTGTTCCCGCCATTTCCGCGCGACGGTTCCGGTCCGCCCTGATTGAACGTCTGGTGGCCGTGCCCGGCGCAGTCCCGACAGGGACGAAGCCGAGAGCAACTCGCTTCACGCTGATCGAGTTGCTGGCTGTGCCAGGCGTAGCTCGTCGAGCGGAGCGCTCAATCAGGTTCACCCTGATTGAGCTTCTGGTGGTGATTGCGATCATTGCGATCCTGGCGGCTCTGTTGCTGCCGGCCTTGCGGATGGCGAAGATCTACGCCATCCACACCAGTTGCCAGAACACGTTGCGCCAGCATGGCCTGGTGAGCATCATGTACACCCTTGACTACAACGACTACTGGGCGGTGAACAACACCAACGGCTATTGGTTCGATTTCCGCGCCCTGGGGGGCGTCCTGACCCAGTCCTATCCGACGCAGCGCGGCGAACCGATCTTTGGTCATCTCACCTCGCTGTTCACGGGCTATCTGTGTCCGGCGACAGGGGGGGAATGGGGCATGAAGAAGGTGGCGGGATCCTGGCAGGACGAGGACGATGGCGACACGCACAATCACCTGGCCTACGGCGCCTCGAAGACCAGGCCCTTGCCACGGAATGGCGTCGGTTGCTACGGATGCAGCTTTTCGAGCCAAGTCGACGTGCATTCGTCGGGCCCGCGTTGGTGCAGCGGGCAAAAGGCGACGCGGGCGGGAAGCGGCGGCACCGGTGCCTTCTTCAGCGCTTCCCCGAGCAACTTCATCATGATCCAGGACCGGGACTTCTCGACCGAGACCAATGTCTGGGACCGCTCCGACCACGGCGACGGGAAATGGAATGCGGTCTTCCTGGACGGGCGGGTCAAGCACTTTTCCGTGCCCAACAAGGGGCGCAACTGGACGAACGGCTGGGTGCTGGACGCGAGCCTGCGGTAAGCGGCCAGCGCACGTGGTCATGGAGACGATGGCATGCCGGGTGAAATCGTCATCGTCGGCAACGGGAGAGAATCGCGGTCGAGGACGAGCGAAGCCCGGTGCAGCGTAGGAGCCTGCTCCCCGTGGCCGCCATCTTGTCCGGAGTAGCTCAAAAAGCGAAGTCGGAAGCCTGTAGGCGACGGCTGGCCGCAGGCGAACCTCTGTCTCCCAAAGAACCAAGCCAAGCCGAGCACGAGCACGAGCACGAGCACGAGCACGAGCACGAGGACGAGGACGAGGAATAAACCCACCCCGACGGGGTGGCATTCCACAGCCCAGGGCGGAGCCCTGGGGCAATTGCCACCCCCACACCCGCCCGCAGCCTGAAGGGCTGCCACCCCGATTTACCCTTAAACCAAGATTAGGTGATTTCAGTCCTGAAGGGACGGCATACCTTATGCACGTGGACATAAATACGATGACATGCCAATCGTAATCGTCCTCGAAAATTCTGAAGAATAATCGAGGACGACGACGAGGACGAGCACGAGCACGAGGAATATCCCCAACCCATGGAGAGACCGATGAAGCGCATTGCCGGAATGCTGGCCGGGGCCGCCGTGTTGGCCGTTGCCGGGCCATTGTCGGGGGTCGAGTTCGGGCATGTCGGGCTGGCGGCGCCGGACGTGCTGTGCGTGGAGCTGGTGGACGGGACATGCGTCTTCACGCCGGACGAGCGGGGCCGGATTGAGGGGGCGAGCGTGCGCCGTCCGGCCCTGGCGGATCCGGGCAACTACCTGGTGCGCGGGAAGGATCCGGCCTGGCGCGAAGGCAAGACACCGCTGGCAGTCGGGCGCAAGACGAAGGGCTCGCGGTTCGTGAAGGACGGCGACTGGAGCTTCACGCCGCGCCTGACCCACACGCTCTACTTGCGGTTGCCGGCGCCGCTGGCGGAGGGAGGAAGCTACACGTTGACGGTGCGCGACGCGGTCACCGGGTCGGGCGACCGGGAGCATGCCTTTGTGATGAAGGCGGCGAGCCTGCGCAGCGAGAGTATCCACGTGACCCAGATCGGCTTCCTGCCGGGGACGGCAAAGCGGGGCTTCCTGTCGGGCTGGGCCGGAACCATGGGGGGGCTCGACCTGGCGCCCGCCGCCGCCGCAGGCTTCGCGATCCTCGACCCGTCCGGCAAGACGGTGCTGAAGGGGCCGGTGGGGTTGCGCCGACCGGCCGCCGAGACCGGCGACGACGCCTACAAGAACAACTACCAGCGCTGCGACGTCTACGAGTTCGACTTCAGCGAGCTGCGCCAACCGGGCGTCTATCGGGCGGTGATTCCCGGGTTGGGCTGCAGCTTTCCCTTCCGCATTGGCCCGGACGCCTTCCGCGAGGCCTATCGGACCACCACCCGCGGGCTTTACTACCAGCGCTGCGGCTGTGCGCTCGACGCCCGCCACGCGGGCAAGGCGTGGGCCCGGGCGCGTTGCCATCATCCGGCGGACGGCAAGAAGGTCGAGGAGACGACCCTGCCCCTGACGGATGCGCTGATGGGCTGGGGGCGCACCGACCAGTTCGCGGAGCTGCCGAAGCGCACCACCGGCAAGCAGCTGTCGTATTGGGGCGGCTGGCATGACGCCGGCGACTGGGACCGGCGGGCCCAACATCTGGAGGTGGCGGGCCTGCTCATCGATGTCGCCTTGATGTTCCCGGGAACCTTCGGCGACAAGGACTTGACAATTCCTGAATCTGGCAACGGCGTGTCCGACCTGGTCGACGAGGCGCGCTGGTGCATCGACTTCTTCCGGCGCGGCCAGCAGCCCGATGGCGGGGTACGCGGCGGCATCGAGAGCGAAGGCCATCCGGTGCCCGGCACGCAGTCCTGGAACGATCCGCTGCACCTCTACGCGTATGCGCCGGATGCGCGCTGCAGCTACCTGCTCGCCTGGAGCGCCGCCAAGGCCACCCGGGCCCTGCGCCTCGCCAAGAAGACGAAGGAGGCCAGCGAATACCTGACGGCCGCCGAGAAGGCCTGGACGTGGGCCGAGGCCAACCAAGGCGCCGCCCTGCGCGACCAGCGCAACCAGGCGGCCGCCGAGCTGTATGCCCTGACCGGCAAGCCCGTATACCATGACGCCTTCAAGGCCACCTCGGCCTGGGCCGCCAATGCCAACGCCCAGGTCCGCGAGCACAACCGCCACGACCAGCAGGCGGGGGCCTACAGCTATGTCAAGTATGTGCCCGAGGCCAAGGCGGATGCCACGCTGCGCGCCGCCATCGCCGCCGCCCTGGTCCGCCAAGGCGAGGAATGGATCGCCGCCGCCAACCAGCGCGCCTTCCGCTTCGCCGCCAGCCCTTGGCGGCCGATGAACTGGGGCCTGGGCTCCGTCCCCGACGTCGACGAGCTGATCCTGGCCTATGGGGTCAAGCCCGACCCCCGCCTGGTCGACGCCATTGCCTCCTCCTGCGCCTGGACGCTCGGCGGCAATCCCCACAACCTGGTCTGGGTCACCGGCCTCGGCGAGCAGCGGATCACCGAGGTCCTGCACATCGACTCCTGGTTCCTGGCCAACCGCAACGGCACGGACGACGCCATCCCCGGCCTGGTTCCCGGCGGCCCCACCGCCTTCCGCGAGGCCAGCCGGGGCATCCACGGCTTCTCCCAGCGCTCCTTCGACCCACCCATGAAGGACTGGCCGATTGCCGAGCAGTTTGCCGGCAACCGTTACGACCCCGGCATGTGCGAGCACACCCCGGTGATGATCGGCCAGGCCGCCGCCGCCTACGCCTTCATGCATGCGCAGGGCATGACCGCATCCGCCAAGGGCGGGAAATGAAAACGCTCAACCCTGAACGCTCAAGGTTCTCGGTGCCTGATGTTAATTTCAAGCTGACCTAGGTTTTTCGCGGCTTTCGCGTGTTTCGTCGTTGAATGTGTTGATTTGTTCTTGGGCGTTGTTGGATTTATCACACAAGGAGCCAGGCCATGGACAGGACATCGCGGATTCCCTTGGCGCTCGGGATCGGGCTAACGGCGCTGTGCGCCCGGGCCGCAACCGCAGAATTCCCGGTGACGGCCCGGATCCACGAGGGGCATACCATCCTCGACCTGCGCCCGGCGATGAACCAGTCGTGCTTCGACGACGGCGCGGCGGACAACGGCACCGGCGGCTGGACCGACGAGGGCCTGAACGACTTCCGCACCTATCCACCGCTGGACTTCGGGGCCAAGCGCCACCGCGGCTACCTGTTCGACCTGGTCGATCCGGCGCAGAACGGCGGCCGCAATTTGGTCATGACCGGCCTGCCGAAGACCTGGCCGGACCTGCCCACGACCGTCCGCCTGTCCGGCTTCGCGGCCAAGGGCAGCCACCTCTATGTGATGCACACGGAGGGGCGCATGTCCGGGGCCGACGGCGAGGTCGGCGGCGTCCTGACCCTGGAATATGCCGACGGCACGACGGCGCGGCGCGACCTGCGCTTCGGCAAGGAGCTGGCCAACTGGTACCAGGGCAAGTGGTGGAACAACTGCGAAGAGCCGCGCCCCGACGCCCCGGCGATGCTCAAGGAGTCCGGCTGCGACCCGGACAAGTTCAAGAAACTGGGCGGGAAAAACTTCCCCGAGATCGTGCTGAAGCATGCCGACGCGGTGCGCTGGCCCGTCACCCAAGGATTCAACACGGTGAGCCGCAACTGGAGCGTGCCGGTCGTCTTCTGGGCCCTGGCCTGGCGGCATCCCCACCCGGAGAAGGCGATCCGGGCGATCACCCTCGAATCCGCCGGAAAGGCCCTGATCGCGGTGGCGGCGGTCACCGTCTCCGACACCGACTTCACGCTCGACCGCCAGACGCTGGGGGCGATGAGCCGTCCCCCGGATGCGCCGGCCGGCTTCTTCGAGGCGATCGCGGCGGCGGCCGAGGAGCAGACCCTGCCGCTGCTCCTGGCCCAACCCTGGAGCAAGGGCCTGCGCGACGTCGAGATCCGCTCCGACCGCATCGTCACCGTGCGGGTCGACCAGGTGGCGAAGTTCGCGGAGCTCCAGCAGCCCAAGCACTTCCGCATTGTCAGCGCCGACGACCCCGCCTTTGCCCAAGGCCTCGTCCCGGACAAGGTCCACCGCTTCTCGCGGGCCTCGCGCTACCGGCCCCTGGCCGGACAATACCAGGTCTTCTCCGACCACTGGCTGCACCTGGTCCTGCCGCAGCCCCTGAAGTCGGGCAAGACCTATCGGGTGGAAGTCCTGCCGCCGTTGCTGCCGGAGGCCGATTCCCTGTGCCGAAGCCTGGAATTCTCCCTCGACCGCACCCCCAATCCGAGCTTCAAGGTCAACCAGGTCGGCTACAGCCGGGCCGCTACGGTCAAGCATGCCTACCTCTCCAGCTACCTGGGCGACGGCCCACCCATCGAGCTCGCGCCGTTCACCCGCTTCGAGGTGCGCGACGAGGCCACCGGCCAGCGGATCCTCGCCGGCGAGGTCAAGCTCCACACGGAAAAGGACGTCCAGGGTCTCGACCGGCTGTTCCTGCTCGACCTCTCCCCCCTGCGCACGGAGGGGACCTTCCACCTCTGGATCGACGGCCTCGGCCGCTCCTACCCCTTCCGCAACGGCGACGTCGCGGCCCGCGCCCTGTACGACATCTGCCACCGCGGCCTCTACTTTCAGCGTGCCGGCATCGCCATCGAACCACCGCATGCCGACCGCTGGCCCCGCCCGATGGCCCATGACAAGGTCTACGTCACCAAGACCAACTTGACCCATCCCGGACTCAACTACGGCCCGGTCGACCCGGCCAATCCCGCCGCC
>CAZBDL010000060.1:0-11831 GCA_964490525.1 uncultured Victivallales bacterium
CCTGGGTGCTTGGTATTGAGTCCCGAAGGGACGGCAGCCTTAGCCCAGGGCGTGAGCCCTGGGTGCGGACACACTCTCCCCCCGTCCCAGAGTCCTGAAGGGACGGCAGACATTACCTGATATTTGAGGTACGTGCAAAACTTAAAATCATTCCTGGCGGAGGAACGTTCCGAGCGTGAGCAGGGTCTGGACGAGGTCGCCGCTGACGCCGAAGACATCTTCGCCGTCCATCCAGCGGGGGATGTCGCGGCGGAGCTTGTCAATGTCGAGGAAGCCGGTCATGGCGAGGGTGTTGTCGGCGAGCAGTTCACGGACGGCGAGCTGCAGCGATTCCTGGTGGCGCAGGGCATGGTCGCGGGAGGGCCAGGTGCGTTCGCACCATTCGGGCTTTTCTGGTTCGGGGATGATGCGGCGCTTGACGAAGCCAGCCACCTGGTAGAGGGTCTGACGCCAGCAGGAGGCGGTGATCGGCAGGTTGGTGTTGGCGCTCCAGATGGCGGCCAGTCTTGGATCGAGGCGCTTCAGGCATTCCTTCTCGATCCGGCCGTCGAACCGGTGGGCCACGGGCAGGGACAGGTAGAAATTGAAGAGGTCGTTGTCGAAGGCGATGACCCGTTGCTCGGCCATCGAGGCCATGCCGGCGATGTTCGGGTACGAATAGTGCCGCGAGAGATGGTGGAAGGTGAGGTATTCCCAGAGGTCATGGGGATCCTCGGTCAGGGTCTTGCCGCGGGCAAGCACGGCCTCGACGCCGGAGCGCAGGGTTTCCCGGCATGCCACCCGTTCCGAGGGCAGCAGGTAGGCCGCGACGTCCGCTCCCTTGATCCGGTACGACACCTGGTCGAGGTAATATCCGACCAGGTCTGCGGGGAGGGGCTTCATCCGCTGGAGATACAGGTTGCGTCCGGCCAGGCGGAACGGCTGGCTCGGGATGTACATGCCCTGAAACATGTAGTCGAAGCCATAGCCGTGGAAACAGGCGTCGGCCCGTTCCCGCACGGCGGCCTGGAAGCCGAGGAAGAGGCAGTGGTCGTAGTTGTACATGCCGCCGCTGATGCGTACGGCGGCCTCGCGGATGCGGCCATAGTGCTCCTCGTCGAGGACCAGGCCGACATGGGGGGCGCCCTTGGTCTCGGCGATCTGGCGGGCCGTGCGAAGTTCGCGGTTCTCGCCGACCGTTGCCGTGAAACAGGTCGGGAGATCGCCCTCAAACCCGGCCAGGACGGTCCGTGAATCCATGCCGCCGCTCAGGAAATGGCCCCAGCGGCGTCCGTCCTGCGTCTTGCGTCTGATCGACTGACGAACCAGCGCCGCCATCCGGTCCGCGTGATCGGCGAGGGGGGCGCGGCTCTTGGCGTAGTCCCGTTGCCAGTACGGATGCATCTTCGTACCCCCGGCATCGAAGGTCATGATCTGCGCATCCGGCAGGAATTTCACGTCGCGGAGATAGGTCTTGCTCCCCAACACCCGCTGGAAGAAGAGGAATTCGAGCAGGCCGGCCCGGTCCAGACGGCGCTCGCCGAGCCGTCCGGCGACTGTCCACAGGTCGCTGAAGTACGGGGAACCGACCAGGTGGCCGTCCCGGATCCAATAATAGAAGGGAATCGCTGTGTAGCGGTCATTGGTGACCTGCAGGCGACCGCGGGATTTGTCAAAGGCAAAGAGCAGGAACTCGCCGTTCAGTTCGCGCAGGGCGGCATCCTGGAACTGCCCATCCCGCCAGCATGCCGCTACTGCGCCCCGGGAATCGAATTTGCCGTCCAGCAACGGACGTCCCAGCACCGCAAACCACGCCTCCGGGGTTTCCCAGACAGTCGGCGTCGGATGCACGTTGGCGCTGCGAATTTCGCACCGTCCGCCCGGGCCGGAGGTCATGCCCAGGACTGGCACATCCTCCGCCAAAGGTGGAACATCCGCGCACGGCTCTAACCACACGTCCAGGAGGAAGTGCGGAATGGTGAATTCAGGGATGAAGGGGAACGTCATGGCTGAATTCCTCACCAATCGACCTGGCAGTCCTTGCCGGTGAGCTGATGCGATTGATTAGTGTATTCGTGAAATTCGATCGGAATGCCGCTTGGGTCACGAGTCCAGGCCTGCCAGCTCTGGTCGCAGCCCAACTTCTTGTCCGTGATGTCCCAGTCGCTTTTTCGCAAGGTGTCGATGACCAGATCCAAGTTTTCCACCTCCAGGCAGAGATGACGGATCCGGGGTGGCCCGTCCGAGAAATCCTTCGTTTCCGGGAAGATCTCGATGAAGATGCCATCGCCCGCCTTTAGGTATAGGCCTGCCGCTCCGCCGCCCTTGCCGGTGAAGGAAAACTTCTTCTCCAGGCCCAGCAGGCCGCAGTAGAACCGCTCGGCCGCCGCCAGGTCCTTCGCCCCAATGCAGATGTGCGCCAGTTGTTTGATCATGGTGGTGTCGTCCTTTCAAGACTTTGGCGGGTTTGGGGTGCGGTGACCCAGGGCTCACGCCCTGGGCTACGATATGTCGCCCCTTCAGGGCTGTAGCCGTCCCGTTGGGGCTTCGTTGGTTGTGGTTGTTGTTTCTTGCTAAGGTCTTGATCCCGAAGCCCGACAAGGCGCTCGGGAGGCGGCAGAGATTTCTTCCCGAATCGCCTCCTTCACGGCCTGCCAGGCGGCAAGCTTCTCGGCGAACGACCGGCCAGCGTGGGCTGGGCTGGTCGAGGGCAGGCGGAGGCAGGAAACGGGACGGTCGATGCGGGTCTGCACATGACGTCGATAGCAGGCCTCGGCCTTGCTGCCATTCAGGAAGACGATCCGGATGTCCGGATGCCGACGCAGGAAGTCGGGAATGTCGTTGGGTTTCTCGTCGACGATGGCCGTGTCCAGGCTGCCCGACCGTGTGCAGGAACGCAGGACATCCCACAGGGCAATGTGGGCATCCGTCAAGGCCTGTACGCGAAGTTCGTAGGAAGCATTGGCGGCAAACCCGAACAATGTCCCCATGATAAGCCAGAACTGGTTCCTGGGGTGGGCGTAGTACTGTCTGGCGGCCAAGGAGGCCTGCCCCGGCATGCTGCCCAGGATGAGGACCTTGGCATCGCGCCCGGCAAGCGGAGGAAAGCTGTGGATCCTGATCGTCAATCCCACTCACCCTGTTTCCAATGGCACTATTTATGAATAATTCACGGTAGTGCCATTACACTCTGTCTCGGTATTGTTTGTCATATTTTGAATTTTGAATTTCGAATTTTGTATTTCTTATTTCGAATTTTCCCCTACAGTCCCATGCCAAACATCTCGAGCCAGCGATGGGCGCAGGCGATGTGCCACCAGACGGGGTCGAAGTGGCCTTGCCCATCGGCATAGCGGTCGAAGGTTGTCAGGACGGCCTGCGGATCGCGCACATAGGGGAGCTGGACGGCCTTGGCCAGGCGTTCGCGGAAGGGGTCGCGAAGTTCGCGCCTGAGCCAGGTTGGGGTGGGGCTGGAGTAGCCTTGCTTGTCGCGCCGGGCGAGGACTTCGGCGGGGAGGACATCCTTGGCGGCCTCGCGCAGGATGCGCTTGCTGACGCCACGGCGGAGCTTGTACTCGGCCGGCAGGTTGAGGGTGAACTCGGCCAGCTCGGGGTCGAGGAAGGGCACCCGGGTCTCGCGCGAATGGGCCATCGAGTTGCGGTCGACATTGTGCAGGATGTAGCGGATGACGGTCAGGCGGGCGCGGTGCAGCGCCGCCACGGTGGGCTGCAGTCGCGGGGCTGGGCCGCCAGGGATGTCCCCTGTTTCAACCAGGGCTTCGGCCTGGAGGGCGGGATTGACGGTGATGGCGGCATGGTCGCCGGCAAGCATCAGGCGCAGGACGCGGGCGGCGATCCGCCAGCGGGTGCCGGTCTCGCGGCGGAAGGCGTGAAATTCGCGGATGAATTCGACCAGCCGTCCGGCCCGCAGCAGTTCCGCCAGCCGCGCCCAGAAGAATTCGCCGTAGCCGCCGAGGAACTCGTCGCCCCCCTGACCCTCGATGATGACGATGCGGCTGTCGTTGTCGGCACGGAGATGCTGGTAGAGCAGCCAATGGGACACTGGCGAGCCGTGGCGGACGGGGATGTCGTTGTGCCAGATGACCTTGTCGAGATGCTGCAGGACATCGGCCGGCTTGGGAAAGTGCAGGGAAGACTCGAGGCCATGCTTGTCGAGGACGGCCTGGATGTAGCGGCGCTCGTCGACGGGGCTGTTTTCGTAGCAGGAGGAGAAGGTCTTCAGCGAGGAGTCTTGCTCGCGCGGCGCCTGGGCGGCCAGCCCGACCAGGGTCGAGGAATCCATGCCCCCGGAGAGCAGGCAGCCGACCGGCACGTCGGCGCGCAGGCGGAAGCGCACAGATTGCTCCAGCAGACGCCGGTACTCGGCCACGGCGTCGGGAAAGGAGATGCCGCTCAAGTCCTTTTGCGGCAACGTGTACCATGCCTGTGGCGCGAGCGGACTGCCCGGCTTCCACGTGTTCAGGTCAAGGTTCAGGAAGTGCCCCGGCAGCAAGTCGGTCACCCCTTCCCACAGGGTCTCGGTGGCGTAGTCGGTGTCGCCCGAATTGAGGTAATGGAACAGGGCGGCCCGGTTGACTCGTGGCGAAAAACCCGGCAGGCCGATCAGTTGCTTGTACTCGGAGACAACGGTGAATCCCTGCGGAGAGTTGTGCCAAGCGAGGGGCTTGATGCCGAAGCGGTCGCGGGCCATGAACAGCCGCTGCCGCTGCCGGTCGTAGAGGGCGAACGCGAACATGCCGTTGAACTTCGGCACCATGGCCGGGCCCCAGCGCTGCCACGCCGCCAGGATCACCTCCGTGTCCGAGGTCGTGCGAAATTCGCACCCGGACGCCGTCAGCTCCGCGCGAAGTTCGCGGTAATTGTAGATCTCGCCGTTGAAGACCAGCCACAGCGCCCCGTCGGCGTAGCTCATCGGCTGGTTCGAGCGGGCATCCAGGTCGATGATCGCCAGGCGACGGTGCGCCAGGTTCAGGAAGGAACCGTCCACCAGCGAAAAATGCTCCGCCCCGGCCCCGTCCGGGCCCCGGTGCCGGATGATCTCCAGCGCCGGATGGTCAGGGCCGATGCGTTCGGGGCCGATATGGACGAGGATTCCGCACATAGTCAGGGGCTTTCAGTGGGATGATGCCTGCGTGCTCAAGAGAAGCGTCAATTGGCAATATTGAACCCGAGGACTGGAATTCAGGATAGCGGAAATGTATCTTCTATGTAGATACAGGAGGTGTCTCATGCGGACGACGATTCAGAAATGGGGAAACAGCCTGGCGGTACGCATTCCCAAGGCCTTCGTCAAGGAGGCGCAGGTTGCGTATGGAACGCAGGTCAACCTGTTCCTTGACGACGGCAAGATTGTCATTGACCCGAGGCCGGAACCCGAATACCGGCTTGAGGCATTGCTGCAGGGCGTGACTCGGCAGAATCTTCATGGCGAGGTCGAGACCGGCGATGCAGTCGGGCAGGAGGCTTGGTGATGGAACCCTACTGCCCGAGGCGGGGAGACGTGATCTGGATTTCACTGAATCCCCAATCTGGTCATGAGCAGGCGGGGCATCGGCCTGCGCTCGTGCTTTCTCCGGAACCGTACAACCGCAAGGTGGGCTTGGCGATCCTTTGTCCCATCACGAGCCGCGCCAAAGGTTATCCCTTCGAGGTCGACGTGCCGGTCGGACACAAGGTCAAGGGCGTTGTCCTGTCCGATCAGGTGAAGAACCTGGACTGGCAGGTGCGCCAGGCGACCTTCCTCTGCTCGCTGCCGGAGGCCGTCGTCCGCGATGTGCTGAGCAAGCTGGCCACGCTGCTGGGGCCGTGAGGGCGCTGGCACTCGGCGGTGCTGCTGAGGGCTTGCGCTTCTTTGCGGCTATATCATTTTGTATCTTTTGCGGCCATTTCCTTCCAGCCGTTTTCAAAGAACATCCGGTGCCACTGCTCGAGGTTGACGTAGGTCCAGAGGAAGGCGCAGTTGCGCTCGTTGTAATGGCCGTCGCGGAACTCGCGGTAGAGGGCGTTGGCATGGGCGTGGTCGATGCCGGGACGGATCCGGAAGGAGGACGACTCGAAGGTTTCACGGATCAGTTCGCCGTAGCCGTCCTTCGTCCGGCTCCAGGGGACGATGGGCAGGCCGAAGCCGACCTTCTTGCGGTAGATCTGGTCGTGATCGACGTATTTCTCGGCGACCTTCTTGAGGACGGCCTTGCGCTCGCCGCCATGCAGGCGCTGTCCGTAGGGAATGCCATTGGCGAGGCTGAACATGGGTACGGTGCAGAAGGGGACGCGCAGCTCCATGGAGGCGGCCATGCCCATGCGGTCGGCGCGCCAGAACCACTGGACGAGGTCGGCGCCCTGGTCGGTGAGGATGGACTCGTCCAGGACATCGCCACCGGCGAGGGCGATCAGCTCATGGCGGGCGAGCATGTTGCGGTCGTGGCCATGGAGCAGGGCGTCGATCCGGTTTAGGTCGGCGTAGCTGAGGACATACATCGCCGGGCTGTAGCGGGTGATGTTGAAGAGGGCGCGGCCGCGGGAGACCGGCCAGGAGCGGGCGAGAAATTCGCGCAGGCGCGGATGGCGGTGCAACCAGGTGCGGCGGCGCAGCCGAGCCTGGGCGTCGGGATTGAACCGGACATAGCCGAGGAACGCCTCGTCCGCCCCCTCCCCCGTCAGCATCACGGTGATATGCCGCTTCGCCTCACGGGCCAGGTGGAGGGTGGCGACGGTGTTCGGGTCGTTCAGGGGGTGCTCATAATGCCACAGGGCGGCGGGAAATTCCCGGGCGAAGGTGGCGTTGTCGACGGGATAGTCATGGTGCTCGGTGCCGTAGCGGGCTGAGGTCCGGCGCTGGTATTCGGACTCGTCGTACTCGCCCTCGCTGAACGAGATCGAGAAGGAATGGAGCCGCCGCCCGGTCATTTCCGCGGCGAGCGCGGTGACCAGGCTGGAGTCGACCCCGCCGCTGAGCTGGACGCCCAGCTCGACATCGCTGCGCAGGTGGATGCGGATGCTCTCTCGGAAGCATGCCTCGACCTCCTCGCAGACCGCCTCGAAGCGACGTCCGGGCCGGGGCCGCAGGGTCTGGGCAAGATGAAAATAACGGGTGACGGTGATCCGGCCGCCGCGCGTCTCCGCAAAGTGCCCTGGGGGAATCTCGCGGACGCCCGCAAACAGGGTGCGCGGAGCGAGAACATTGCGGAAGACCAGATACTCGTCGAAGGCCGCTGGATCCGGCTCCAGCGACCGGTACGGCAGCAGGCACTTCACCTCGCTGCAAAAGATGTGGAAGCTGCCATCCTCGCAATGGAAAAGGGGCTTGATGCCGAGCGGATCGCGGGCGGCGAAGATGGTCTTCGCATCCCGGTCAGCCACGACGAAGGCAAACATGCCGATGAACCGGTCCAGGCACCCCGAGCCCCATTGCCGATAGGCAGCCAGGACGACCTCTGTGTCGGTGTCCGAGACGAATTCGTGACCATGCCACTCCAGTTCCTGACGCAGTTCGCGGTAATTGTAGACCTCACCGTTGAAGACGATGGCGTGGCGGCCGTCGGCGCTGACCATCGGCTGATGCCCGCGTGGGCTCAGGTCGAGGATGCTCAGCCGCCGAAACGCCAGCGCCAGCCAGTCGCCCTCCCGGTGGAAGCCCGCGTCGTCCGGGCCGCGGTGGACGATCATTCCAGCCATGCGCCGGAGCGTCTCCTCCGGAAACGCCTGGCTACCCTTGCTGACAATGCCGATAAAGCCGCACATGAAACACCTTACGGAAAAATACGAAGGTCTAAATACGAAACATCAAACGTGACGGGAGCGGAATCAGCGCCGGACCAGGGTCCGAACCAGGGCTGCGCGGAAATAGGCGACGGACAGTTCGGCGCAAATGACGGGGAAGGCGATGCCCAGGATGACATAAGTCATCCACGATTCCGTGCCGATGAACATGAGCATCCCGGCCATGGCCAACCCCAGGATGGCCGGACAGAGCAGGCCCAAAGCAAAGGCGACACGGTGTCCATGCAGTCCGGCCTGTAACAGATCCTCGTTGGCCCGCAGGCTGAACCAGAGATGGAACGGCAACGCCAAGGCCAAGGCGATCACGGCCATCAGGCCGATCGCCACCTGGATACCCAGGGGAGTGTCAAAGCTGAAAAGGGCATGTCCGGGCCCTGCCACCAGCAGATCCAGCGGCACCGCGAACGCCGTCATGACCGTGAAGCTCCCGCCGGCAAAGGCGAGGGCAGGCTTTGGGTTGAAACGATGTACCATTGCTGCACCGTCAATGATCCGCCACCACGCCGTCAATCAATTCCACACACTCATTCCAGGGCCTGCTGGTCGACCATGCGTCGGAAGCGGCCACCGGCCTGATAGAGCTCGTCGTAGGTGCCGGATTCAACCAGTTCGCCTTGCTCGAGGACGAAGATCCGGTCGGCATGGCGAATGGTGGAGAGGCGATGGGCGATGAGGATCAGGGTCTTGTCGCCCTGGAACTCGCGGATGCTGTCCTGGATAAGGCGTTCGGTCGCGGAATCTAGGGCGCTGGTGGCCTCGTCGAGGATCAGGATCGGCGTGTCACGGAGGATTTCCCGGGCAATGGCCAGGCGCTGACGTTGACCCCCGGAGATGGTGAAGCCATGGTCGCCTAGGATCGTGTCGTAGCCTTGGGGCATTTCGGCAATGAAGGCATCGGCATGGGCGCGGCGGGCGGCGGTGCGGATGGCTTCGTCGTCCAGGTCGTTCCGCCACATTGCGAGGTTGGCGCGGACGGTGTCGCCGAAGACCACCGCCTCCTGAGTGACATAGCCGATGCCGGCCCGCAGGGCGGACATGTCGAGGTCGCGGTAGTCGGTATCGCCGAGACGGATGGTTCCGTTGGTCGGGCGTAGCAGGCCGGTGAGCAGGTTGACCACGGTCGACTTGCCGGCCCCCGAGCCGCCGACGAAGGCGACGCAGCCACGGGCGGGAATGATCAGCGACAGGCCGCGCAGGACCGGTTCCTTGCCGGCGGTGTACTGGAAGTCCACGTGGTCAAGCGCCACCGCCCCGGCAAAATCGGGCTGACGGGCCGTCGCTGGCACCGGTTCGCAATGTCGCCGGAGCTGCTCCGTCAAATCCTCGTAGACCATGATCGAGCCGAGGGTGGCGACGAACTTTTGGTAGCCGGTGGGGATGGTGATTGCCTTTTGCGAAGCCGCATAGAGGATGCCGAGGATGAGCAGGGCGTCCATCGGATTCTCACCGCCATAGAAGATTTTCCAGAAGATGAGGGCCGAGATCATGGCGATGGCGAAGGGGGGCAGGCCTTGCGCGCCGAGGCTGCCCCAGATCGCCAAATTGCGGTTGAGCCGGGAATATTCCCGGTTTCGCCGGGTGAAACGCTCGATCAGGGCGGGAAAGGTGGCGGTCGCCTTCAGGTACTTGACGTTGCCGAGGGTCTGCAGCATCAGCTCGTTGACTTGGCCAAGGACCTTGACGCTGTGCAGGGAGATGGCCTGGATCCGGCGGTTGAGGAAGCGGATCATCGGCACCACCGGCAGGGCGACGACAATCATGAGCAGGGCAATGGCCGGATCGAGGACGAAGGGCATGGCCAGGTAGAGGAGGGCGAGGCTGCCTTGGGTGATGACGGTGCTGAAGAAGCGGAGGGACTGGGCGACCACGCGGATCTGGCTGACGATGATGTTGTTCAGCTCCCCGGCGTTGCGCGTGAGGACATGCTCGTAGCGTGTGTTCAGCAAGGCATAGAGGGCCTCGGATTGCAGGCGCACCGCCAAGTTGTTGCGCAGGCTGGCGACATAGTATTCCTCGTAGATGAAGACGGCGGCGCTGGCCGCGGCCGCCGCCGTCGCCGCCGCCAGGAGGATGCCCAGGCGAAAGGCGGGGTCGGTTGCTCCGGTCAGGTCGACCATGCGGAAGATCAGCCGGGCCAGGAAGGTCTGTCCTGCCGTCGGCGTGTTGAAGTTCAGCACTGCATAGAGGGCGGCGCACATCAGGGCATGGCCGACGGTGCCCGCCAAGGCCAGCACCAGGATGGCCAGGAAGCGCCAGCCCGTGATCCGGTAGTAGAAGCGGAAGTAGTGGATGAAGGTGCGCATCGGGACGAGTCTTCCCTGCTAAAGGGGGATTTGGTTCATGGTTGCCGGGCGGGCTTCAGCCAATGCCAGTACCGCCGAGCTCCCGCTCGGCAAGCGCTTGCAGGCCGAAAAACCCACACATGTTTTTTCTGTTGCGGTCTGGTTGGCGGAGCTTCCGGGGCCGGTGCCGAGCGGGAGCTCGGCGGTATTGGCACGTGGCGTCACTGCCGGAGGTTGTTGTATTGCGTGTCATTTCGTTCCTGCCATCGCCGCGATCTTTTCCGCATATTGCGCGTCAACGGCGGCGGTGCCGGCCCGGGCGATCATCGCCGCCGCTTCGCGCAGGCGTTGCTCCCGGGGAAACGCCGCCGCTTGGCGCAGACGGTCGGCGAAGGCCGTTGGATCGAGGTCTGACACGAAGCCGTTCTCGCCATCGCGGATCCAGGCGTCGGTGATGCCGGGAATGCGGTTGGCGACGACCGGGACGCCGCAGGCGATCGCCTCCAGCATCGGGGTCCCCAACCCCTCGGCCATGGTGGGGAAGGCGGAGACGTCGGCCATCTGGATGCAACGGTGGACATCCTCGCGGAATCCCGGTTCGACGATCACCCGGCCCGGCAGTTCGGCTGCCGCCGCTTGTGCCTGGGCAATGAGTCCGACGGCGGTGGCGGCGGTCGGCCCGGCGGTTGCCGCCGGCCCTGCTAGCCAGAGCTTGAATTCGGCAGGCAGATGGTGCAGTGCCTCAATCAGAAAACGATGGTTCTTGCGGGGAATGAAGTTGGCGACATAGGCGATGACCTTGTCCTCCGTGCCGAAGGGGGTCAATTCACGGCGGATGTGCTGCTTTTCCGCCTCGTCCACCGGGTGGAACCGGGCCTCGTCCACGGGATTTGGACGGCACCAGATGCACTCCTCCGGAATGCCGTTGCGCCGACACATGGCGGCCAGCCGTTCGGAGATGCAGACGAGCAGATAGCGTTCCTGGAGGTCGCCGCGCACCCGAAGCGAGCACGGGAAGGGGACATACTGCCAGGGGGTGTCCATCTCGTTGCACAGTTCGAGCATGACCGGCAGGCGATGGCGCGTGGCAAAGTCGAGCGCGGCCACGGTCACGTAGCTTTCCCCGAAGACGTGCAGCAAGTCGGGACGTGGGCGGGATTCCAGCCAGTGTCGGGCCGCCCCGTATTCGGACCTGAAATTGCGCGCATTCCGCACATATTGCCGCCAGCCGCCGACTCGCTCCGGACAGGGCTTGCCGGCGATCCGCTGCACCGGCAGGCCTTCGTGTCCGTAAGCGACGGAATCGTTGTACTGCTCGGCCCCGGCCAGAACCTGCACCGTCCAGTCCGGATGCGCCAAGATGAGCCGCCGGTACAGCCAATGCGCCCGATGCCCTGATCCCGAATATTCCGGCGGGTATTTGCTGGAGACAAGGAGGATGTTCATGGGCATGCCGACAGCATCGAGATGATCGACGAGGAAAAGATCATGCGGATAAATCAACGGCGCAAAACTTGCGAGGCGAAGCCGGATCGAGTCTCGGGTAGGTTGGGCTATCGGGTCCGGCTTCGTTCCTCGAGGAGAAGCCTCTTGAGCAGACGTTCTGCTCGCATCACATGGATCAGATATACGATGTCGCCATCAACCCGGTAGAAGACGCGACATGGCGTGACGATGATTTCCCGGTAGGGCGAGCGCCGCAGTTCAGGCGGCCGCCTGCCGGAATCCGGGAATTGTGCCAGCCGCTCTACGCGTCCTAAAACCCGCTGG
>CAZBDL010000061.1:0-11769 GCA_964490525.1 uncultured Victivallales bacterium
ATGTTGCTGCATGCGAGGCGCAGCTTTCCCGGCTCGGGTCGATCCCGCGCCTCGCGGCCCTGGCCATCGCCGTGGACGCCGCCACCACCCCCGGGATCGCGGATGGCGACACGGTCGCCGCGGCGATGTCGTCCACCTTCACCCTTCTGCAGTGCCTGCTCCGGTCGGCCGACCGCACGCTCGCCCTGCTGGTCGTCCGCGCCCCCGATGCCGGCCCCCATGACGCCTTCGCCGAGGGCGTTCTCGGGATGTTCCTGGCGGCCGCCCATGAATACGGCTCGACGATGTTCCGGGTGGTCCGCCTCGGCCCGGACGACGATGCCGCCAAGGCCTTGGGCCGGGCCCTGGACCCAGCCCGCCCCGAGATCGAATGGCGCTTCCGCCATGGCCAGGCCATGACCACCGTCGGGGTGGTCCGCCCCCGGGCCGCCGGACACGATCCCAGAGGGCTCGCGGCGGACCGCGTCATCCTCGTCACCGGCGGGGCCCGGGGCGTCACCGCCCGCCTGGCCGAGTCCCTCGTCCCCTGGCGCCCCCGGCTCATCCTGGCCGGACGCAGCGCCCCGGACACCCCCGAGGTGACCGCGACCCTCGACCGGCTGACATCCCGCGGCTGTCCTTCCACCTACCGGCAGGTGGACATGGCGGACGCCGCCAGCCTTCGGGAACTGGTCGCGGACATCGTCCGCGAGCATGGGCGGATCGACGGCATCCTGCATGGCGCCGGGGTGATCCGCGACAGCCTCCTGGCCGACATGCCCCGCGCGGATTTCGACCATGTCGTCACCGTCAAGCTGCGCGCCGCCTGGACTCTCTGGCAGGCGGCCCGCGGACACGGCCTGCAACATCTCCTGCTGCTCTCCTCGATGGCCTGCGTCCAAGGCAATCCCGGACAGGCCAACTACTGCGCCGCCAACCGCGCCATGGCCGCCCTGGCGCGGGCCGCGCAGGCGGAAGGCATCGCGGCCCAGGCCCTGTTCCTGCCACCCATCGCAGGGACCGGCATGGCCGACCGCCCCGAACTGCGCGACCTGCTGCGCCGCCGCGGCCTCGCCGAGGCCTGGCTCCACGCGGACGAGCTGGCCGCCTGCCTGCAGCGCGAACTGGCCCAGGGGAACGACGACGGCGCCACCACCTGGGTCGCCTGGGGTCGGCGCTTCCCTGCCACCGGCACGGCCCCCCTCGCCATGGATCCCCCGCCGGAGCCGGCCGAGCGGTTCGGGACTGCCATCGAAACCTTCTCCCGCAACGACTTCCCGATGACCGACGCCATCGCCGACCTCGACCTTGGACAGGGCGCCATAGTCGCGACGCGGATCCTCTCCCTGAAGCGCGACATCTGGCTCCAGGACCACCGCCCCCTGCCGTCCATGGAGCACCCGCCGATGTCCGCCATCATGGCCATCGAGGCCATGCTCGAGGCGGCGTGCCTGCTCCATCCCCACCTCTGCCCGACAGCCTTGCGGGACATCGCCTTCGACGAGTTCCTCGCCGTGCCCTTCGGTACGCCGGTGCCGGTGCGCATCCGTTGCCGGACGCTGTCTGCGGAGGCCCTCGGGACCGTGGCCGAGGCCAGCGTCGAAAGCCACGCCCTTCCGGCCCGCGGCCCGGGCGCCGAGCGCTGGCTCGCCAACTTCCGGGGCCAGGTCATCCTCGCCGCGCAGCCCGCATCCCCCGATGCCGGGGCCAGGCCCGCGCCTGTCGGCAACGGCGAACTGGCCACGCCGCGCCTTGGCCGCGACGAGATCCGCCGATTCTATGCGGAGCGCTCCGGAATGGCCGACCGCTACCGGGTCATCGACGACATCCTCGGCACCGGCCCGGCGGCCATCGTCGGCCACATGACCTGTGAAGCCTGGGCCGATTTCGCCGACCTCGACGAGGCCGCCTACCAGTATGCCCCGTATGCCCTTGAGGGCCTGATGCACCTGGCCCGCTTCTTCCAGGGCCTACGCGAAAAGGACGACCGGCGCCCCATGGTTCCGCGCCGCATCGCCCTCCTCGACCTTTGCCGCCGCCCCGCCCCCGGCGAGCGGTTGCGGCTGGAGGCGCGCCTGGCCGAGGATGGCCCAGGCGCCCGCACCTGGCACGCCTGCGCCCGGGATGCCGACGGCCACCCCGTCCTGGTGGTTCATGGCCTGGCCATGGCCTGGCTCCCCCCGGAGGACATGGCATGAGCGCCCCCGACATCCATCCCGTCCGCTCGCGGGCTGACCTGAAGGCATTCCTCGCCCTGCCGTGGCGGATCTACGCGGACGACCCATGCTGGGTGCCGCCCATCCGCTCCTCCCTGGCCCATCTCCTCGACCCCGCCCGGCATCCCTTCTGGCACCACGCCAGGCGCGAGTTGTTCCTTGTCCGGCGCCAAGGCCTGCCCGTCGGACGCATCGTGGTCCTGGCCGACGACCACCACAACCGCGCCCACGGGTCGCGCGATGCCGCCTGGGGATTCTTCGAGTGCGAACGGGATCAGGAGGCCGCTGCCGCCCTTTTCGCCGCCGCCGCCCGGTGGGCCCGAGACGAGGGCATGACGCTCCTCCGCGGGCCCCTCAATCCCTCGGTGAACTACGAGGCGGGTCTGCTCATCCAGGGCTTCGACCGTCCGCCTACCCTCGGCTTCACCTACAATCCCCCATACTATCACGGACTGATCGTCGGCGCGGGCATGCGCAAGGAGAAGGACCTCCTCGCCTTCCGCTTCGGCGACGACTTCACCCCGCCCGCCTGGGCCGCCGACGTCATCGCCCGCCTCGTCGCCAAGGGCGAATTCCGCATCCGCACAGCCGACAAGCACTGCCTCGCCGATGAACTGCGGCTGATCAACGCCATCTACAACCGCTGCTGGGCCGGCAACTGGGGCCACGTCCCGATGACCGAGGCCGAGATCGCCGCCGCCTGCCGCGAGGTCATCCACTTCGTCGACCCCGACCTCATCGCCTTCATCTACCACGGCGACGAACCGGTCGGCGTCAGCCTCGTCCTCCCCGACGTCAACCCCATCCTCAGGCGCCTGGACGGCCGCGGCGGCCTCTGGGCGCTCGCCTTCCTGCGCCTCTACCGCCGCGAGGTCGTCAACCTCCGCGGCTACATCCTCGGCGTCACCGAGGAGTACCGCCGCCTCGGCGTGCCGATGGTCGCCCTCGACCACCTCCTGCGCCTCCTCCCCGCCAAGCCCCGGTACCGCGCCATGGAGCTAGGCTGGACCCTCGAGGACAACGACGAGATCAACCGCATTTACGAAGAGGCCCGCGCCCTCCCCTCCCGCCGCTTCCGGATCTACGCGCAGAGGCTCGACGAGGCGGCAGTCCCGCCATCGGGCAGCGAGGCTTCGTCCTGCACATAGGCCAACACCAGGACGCGGCCATCGCTTTGCAAACGGCGAAAAGCCCATCATGGTGCCTGCGGCGGAAGCGTCAGGCGCGGACAGGGGGATTGGCCAGCGAGAAAAATGAGGCGGCAGATGGCGGCACGGGGCAGGTTGACCCTCCAGGCGATTCCCGGGATGACCCTGGGCACGCTGCTGGCGACGCTGGCGCGGCATCGCGGCCACGTGGACGCCGCACATCTCGACCGCCTCGCCTATCTGTTCCTGGTCGGCCTCTACAACACCACGCTCCGCTGGCTGGAGGAATGGGACAACGGGGCGCGCATCCGCACGATGCGCATCGAGCCGCCGCCGGTCTTCATCCTCGGCCAATGGCGCAGCGGCACCTCGCACCTGCACAACCTGCTCGCCCGCCATCCCGACTTCCACGCGCCGACCCTCTACCAGTGCCTCTTCCCGCACCACTTCGCCTACACCCAGCGGCGAGGCGGATGGGTGCTCGACCGGCTCGCCCCGAAGACCCGGCCGATGGACGGCGTCGCGGTGTCCGCCGGCTCGCCCTACGAGGACGAGTTCGCGCTGGCGGCGCTGTGCGGCATCTCCCCCTATCTGCGCTTCCTCTTCCCGCGTGACGCCAACAATCCCCGGGCCGTCCTCGATCCCCTACGCCTCCCGACCCGCGACCGCGCGCGCTGGCGGCAGGCCTTCCATCACTTCCTCCAGAAGCAGATGTTCACGAAGGGGCGTCGCCTCGTCCTCAAGTCCCCCCCCCACATGGGACGGGTGGCGACGATCCTGGAGATGCTGCCGGAGGCCCGGTTCATCCACATCCACCGCCACCCCTACGAGGTCTTCGCCTCGAGCCGGAAGCTGTGGCGCGACGGCATCGTCCATTCCCACTTGCAGCGTCCGGATCCGGTGGCGATCGACGAACTGATCCTCGCCTGGCACCTGGAGCTGTTCACCCTGTTCCAGCGGGACCGCGCGGCGATCCTCCCCGGCCACCTGGCGGAGGTCCGCTTCGAGGACCTGGTGCGCGACCCCGAAGCCTGCCTGCGGCGGATCTTCGCCGACCTCGACCTGCCGGAGTTCGGCCGCTTCTGGCCCCCCTGCCGCGACTATCTCTCCTCCCTGCAAGGCTACCGCCGCAACGCCCATATCTTGGACGCGGCGGACCGCGCCCGGGTCGCTGCGCGATGGCAGCCCATGTTCACGGCCTACGGCTACCCGTGCTGAACGCGGCGGGCCCGCCGCTCACGTCAGCCGCGCCATGACACCGGCCAGCCGCTCACGGAAGTGCGCCGTATCGTACTCCCGGGCCCAGGCGCAGGCGGCGGCGGACATCCGGGCATAGCCCGCCGGATCCTCCAGTAGGCGGTCGATGGCAGCGGCCAGCGCAGCCGGATCGTTGGGCGGCACGAGCAGCCCCGTGACCCCGTCCCGGACCAGCTCGGCGTGGGCCCCAATGCCCGTCGCCACCACCGGCATGCCCCGGGCGGCGGCCTTCACCAGATTCAGGCCGAAGGCCTCCGGCGCCACCGAAGGCAGGACGACAATGTCAATCTCCCCGGCGGCCTCGGCAAAGTCCACCTGCCCCATGAACCGGATGCGCGGGTCGTCCCCCGCCAGCCGCCCCAACTCGTCCCGGCGCGGCCCTTCGCCATAGATCCGGAAGCTCACCCGATCCCGATGCCGCATCAGCGCCAGGCTGCGCAGGAAGACGTCGATCCCCTTCAGCCGCTGTAGCGTGGCGAAGACCGCCACCACGGCCTCGCGACCGTCCAAAAGCTGGCGCGGAACGGGCGTCCCGGCGGGCCCCTCAGCCACCCCGGGCAAGACCACCGCCGGCACCGGCAGGGTCTCGGCCACCGTGGGGGACAGGGCCAGCACCACCTCAGCCCGCCGCAGGAGAAGGAAGAAGAGCCGCCAGGCCAGGCGGTGGTCGGCCACCGTCATCTCGTAGTGCACCAGCCGCACCCGGACCAGGAAGGAACAGAGCCACGCGACCAGGAAGGCCTTGTGCGTCGCGGACAGGAGGATCGGGATGTCCCCGTTTGCCGTCGCCGCGCGGCGCAGGACGGTCGCCACCTGGGCCACGTTCACCGGCAGGAAGATCGGCAGGAGCAGCAGCTCCAGCCAGCCATGGCTGAAGCTGGCCCGCTCGTCGTGGACCACCCGTCCATGCCCCCGGAGGCGGTGCGTCCGGATCCCCAGTCCCCGAACCCGCGCCAGGAACCGGGAATCGCCGGCGACATCGAAAAGGTGCAGGCCATGGCTGCCGCGAAATTCGCGCAGCAGCGCCAGGGTCATCTCCTGGCCGCCCCCCATCCCGACCTTGCTCGAGTCCTCAATCACCAGCAACGTCGCCATCGCTCACCCTTCCCTCGTCCGCGACCGCGCCAGTGCGTGAAGCCGCCGGAACAGGCCTTCCTCCCGGGACAGCAGCTCCGCGGCGGTCCCCATCTCAGCCACCCGGCCCTGGTCGAGCACGACGATCCGGTCAACCTCCGGAAGGGCGGCCAAATCCTGCGTGATGATGATGACGGTGCGCCCGCGGAGCAGCTCCGCCAAGCCCCGTCCAACCGTCGCCGCCGCCTCCGGATCGAGCGCCGAGGTCACCTCGTCCAGCAGGACAAGGCGCGGATCCTTCAGGAGCATCCGTGCGATCGAGAGGCGCTGGCGCTGCCCCGCGGAGAGCCTCATGCCCCGCTCGCCCAGCTCCGTCCCATACCCCGCCGGCAGGGCCATGATGAAGCCATGGGCATCCGCCGCCGTCGCCGCCGCCACCACCTCGGCGTCGGTGGCATCCGGCCGGGCATAGCGCAGGTTGTCCGCCACGCTCCCCCCAAAGAGGAAGGTCTCCTGCGACACCAGCCCGACCTGGCGGCGCAGACCCGCCAGCGGCAGGCCCCGCAGCGGCCGCCCGTCCAGCAGGATTTCGCCGGCGCATGGCTCATGGAAGCGAAGCAAGAGGTGGACGAGCGTCGTCTTGCCGGCGCCGCTGCGACCGACCAGCGCCACCCGCTCGCCGGGGCGAATCGTCAGGTCGATGCCCGCCAGGGCCGGCGCCGCCGCCCCGGGATAGCGGAAGGTCACCGAGGCGAAGGCGATCCCACCGCGGAGGTCCGCCATTGTTCCCGCCCCTTCCGTATCCTCCTCCGGCGCCGTCCCGAGCATCTCGTAGACCCGTTGCGAGGCGCCGATCGCCTCCTGCAGGCAGGCATAGCGCCGGGCCGACTCGGCAACCGGCCCAAGCGCCAGCCCCAGATACAGCATCAGCGCCACCAGGTCGCCCGGCGTCATGCGCCCGGCCACCACCTCGCCCCCCCCGTGCCAGAGGATCACGGCCAGCAGGACAAGGACGGCCATCGCCGCCACCGCGACGACGGCGGAGCGGGCCCGGTTCTGCGCCGACAGCGCGGCAAACCGCCTCTCGGTCGCCACGGTGAACCGCTCCTGCTCGAAGGGCTCGCGGGCATGCGCCTTGACGTCGGCGATGCCCGTGAGCGTCTCGGCGATGATCGTCGAAAGGTCCGCGGACCGGTCCTGGACCAGCGTCGCCAGCTCCCGCAGGCGCCCGCTGCAGGCCCGGAACACCAAGACCATGGCCGGCACGCCCAGCAACACCAGCAAGGCCAACCGCCCATGGATCGCCAGCATCAAGGCCACGCCGCCGCCCAGCAGCAGCCCTTGGCGCAGCAGGCCCAGCGTCGCCAGCATCAGCGACTCCTGGATCACCGTGATGTCCGCCGTCACCCGCGAGATCACCTCCCCCGGACGATGCCGCCCGAAGAACGCCATCGGCAGCTCCAGGAGGCGGTGGAAGACGACCATGCGCAGGTCGGCGATGAGCCGGTTGCCGAGCTGGCAGACGAGATAGTTCTGCAGGTAGACGAGCAGGCCGAATACGGGCAGGGCCGCGAGCAGGACCAGGCAGCAGAGCCGCAGCCGGGTCCCGTCGCGCGACTGGAAAATCGCGTCGATCATCTCCCGCAGCCACCACGGCAGGCTCAGCAGCAGCAGGCCGTAGGCGACCAGGACCAGGGCGGCAACCATCACCGCCCGGCGATGCGGACGCAGGAAGCGGAATAGCTCGAGAAGTCTCTTCACGGCATGATCCCCGCAGCGCTGCCGGCCTCATGCCGACGATGTCAACGACGGCGGAATCTACAGTGCCAAGCCGGCAATCTCAACGGCATGCCGGAATCTCCCCCCCCCACCCATCGCCCCCCGCAATCACGCCCCGGCACCGCATCGCCACGCCCACAAAACCGGCGCCATGATAAGCATCCCTTTGATCATAAGATATTTGCATTTAATTAATGCGAATTGAAGCATGCCTCATCGTACCTGATCAGGCCATGACGAATCAGATTTAATTAACCATATCCTATTGCCAATATGATAGTTGTCTATCATGGCACCAATTTTCGAGGGCAGCGGAAGGGCGCAGATCGGGGGATGGTGGCGACGGTGCCGGTTCCGAGGTAGACTACGTGATCGGGGAGCATGGCCCGCGATGAAGCAGGAGGTCTCGGAAAATGAGCAAGCCCTTGGCAAAGCCTCCCCCGGCGACGCGCTCGGCCAAGGGGGAATGGAGGCCCCTGTTCGGGGGCGCTGGCGACATCGACGCTATCGCCTTCCTGCCACCAGGAACGCGGGTGTTGCATGTGTCGTGCCTCCTGCCCGAGGGGGCGGCACGTGGGCATGGAGACGGCATGGGCACGCCCAAGGCGGAAGCCCGGCAGCATCTGGCCCTGGCCCTGTGGCAGGCGCTGCATGCCGCAGGCGGCGGCATGGCCTCCCCGCCCCCAGGAGCCAGTCTCATCGATTTGCGGGAAGACGGCCTGGGGCGACCGCGGATCCCGGACGGTCCGTCGATCAGCTTCAGCCAAAACGGCATGCGTCTCCATGGAGCCGCCTGCCTGCCCGGGCATGACGTGGGCATCGATGCCGCCCCGCCACAGGATTTCCCGCTGTCCTATCCCTATGCCCGGGCATTTGCCGAGGAGGAACTGGCCTGGGCGGTGCCCCGGTGTGGAGGCGATCAGCCACAGGCCGCCGCGATGCTCTGGGCCGCCAAGGAGGCGGCAGTCAAATGCCTCGGGTGCGGCTTTCACCTGTTCGGCCCGGGCGAAGTCGTCGTCATCCCGGCACCTGCGCCGCCCGGCGCCAGGTTGTCCTTCCGAATCGCATGGCGAAACCGTGCGGCCACGAGCGTGGGCGACAGCAATCCGCAGGGGTGCCTGACGAGGACAGTCGACGGCATCCTGGCGCTGGCCGTCGTCCCGCATCGGACGAGGAGATGAGCGATGACCGCGATCACGCATCCCGCCAAGATCCAGCCGAAGTCGTTGCCGGGCGATGGCCTGCGCCGACGGCTCCTGGGGTGGGCCGGGGGCATGGCGCGGCCGGCCGACGGCGCGCCCCGGCATCGGCTGGTCATCTACGAGGCGCAACGCCTCGGCGACCTGCTGCTGGCGCACCGGGCCATCGCCGCGCTGCTGGCGCACTTTGGCGCAGAGCGCAGCGCCCTTGTCGTCTCGGCGGAAACGCGCCCCCTGGCCGATGAACTCTTCCCGGACATCGCGAAGATCGCGGTGCCTCTGTCCTTGCCCTTGGGAGGCTGGGGCCTGAGCACGGCCCGACGCCTGCGAACCGAACTGGCGACCCATTCCTGCGATCATCTGGTCTGCCTGCGCCATCACCGCTCGCCCCTAGCCACGGCCCTGCTACGCTGGATCCCGGCCCATGGGCGCTGGGGCATGACCGGACACCCTTGGATGCCGCCGACCGCCCAAGGCGACGAGGCGGGCCTGTTCGACCATGCCGCCACATATCCCTATCCTCCGGGGGCAGAGGGTGTTCCGTCAGAGGTCCAGGCCCATGCCGAACTGCTGTCCCTGACCACGGGCCGGCCCGTGGCAGCACCTGGCCTGCTGCCCGCCATCGACCTGCCCGGGCCTCCGGCCTGGTTGCGGCGGCGGCCGTCGCTGATGCTCGCCCCTTGGGGATCCGGCGACATGAAGGCGGTCCCCGAGCAAACCATGGCGGCGGTCGTCCGCCGGCTTGCCGCGCACGCCGACTTCTCCGTGACGGTGCTGGCCTCACCCCGGCAACAGCGCGCGGCGGAAGGCCTGGCCCGACGCCTCCGGCGGTCGTTGCCGGAAGGCGACGCCAGCCATCTCCCGACCCCCGAGCTGTCCGATCTGCGCACCGCTCTCGCCGGAGCATCCGCCGTCCTTGCCGCCGACAGCTTTCCGGCGCACCTGGCGACGGCTCTGGACCGGCCGACGGCGGTCGTCGCGGCCGCCGCCACGCCGGGACTCTTCGGCCCCTGGGGCCGTTCGCCGCGGCAACGCTGGTTTATGCCGTCCATGCCCTGCGCGGGCTGCGGCTGGCACTGCCCGTCTCCCCGCCCCCAGCCCCCGTGCCTCCGGGCCATCCCGCCCGAGGCCATCGCCGCCTTTCTCGCGCCCCACCTTGCGGAAGCCACGCCCCCATGAACCTGACAACGGCCTTGGGGAGGGGTTGAGCCCGTGGCCATGCGCACCTACATTTCACGGCATGGGATGCGATGGCACGGACAACCGCCAACCGATCCGGCGAGGGCGTCATGAACTGGGGCTACTATGCCGAACGGGCCGCGATTGAACTGGCCAAGTGGCGATTCCGCCCCAAGGGGGAACGGGGCGCAGTCCTGGCGACGGCAGCCCCCGACCTGTCGCGTTACCGGGGGGTGTTCTTCTTCCTCGACTACCCGGCCCTGATCCACTGCGGCGACCAGCTCTTCTTCCTGCCGCTCATCCGCCGCCTGAGACAGGCCGGCATCGCCACCCATGTCCAGCCCACCCCGCCGCTGCGCTTCCTTTTCGCCGCGTACCCCGGCCTGCCCGCCGCCCCCGCCGACCACCTGGTCGTCAGCCAGGCTGACCTGCTCCCGGCGATCCGCCGCCGCTTCGGCCCGCACCAGCCTTGCTTCCTTATCGACACCAAGGCGATGAGCATCGATGCGCCCGTCTCGAACTTCATTGTCCGCGCCTTCAACCGCTTCTTCTCCACCGCCCTGGACGACCGCATCACCGGGGCCGACTACCTGGATTTCCCCATGCCGCGGCACGACCGGTTCGGCCTGGCCGACAAGGGCGACCTGGTGATCTTCAACAACTATGTCGGCTCCGGCAGGTTCCGCATCCCGAGGGGCCATGACCGCATCTTCCGCGAGCACCTGGCGCGGGAGGACGGGTTCGTCATCCACCTCGGGGCCGAGGCCGACAGCCGCAACAACCGGCGCGACTACCGCGGCCTGGTCGACCTGGACTTGCGCGGCCAGACCACGATCGAAGATCTCTACGCCATGCTGGCGCTGGACAATGTCCGCCGGGTCTATTGCCATGACACGGCGGTGCTGCACATCGCCAACAGCCTCGACCGTCCGATCCGCCTCCTCTTCAGGCGCTTCTTCCGACCGGGCGAGAACGCGCAGAAGCGCCGTGCCTTCTCCAGCCTCTACGAGCGGGACATGGGGCACATCGTGCATCTCGACGCCCCCGGGGCGACCGGGCCGCAGTGCCCCCCGGACAAACCATCCGACGCCATCTCCTGACTACTCCCGCACGGACGGCACCAGCCACTCGGCAAGACGCCGGCCCGAGGCACCGACCGCCAAGGCCGCACGGTCCCGGCGGTCGCCACGCAGCAAGCGCCAGGCGGAACGGCGATAGCGCCGCCAAAGGTCACGCCAGCGGACGGGATAGCGGAGCCAAATGCGCCACGAGGACGCCGACACGCCATAGGTGTCGGCCAGTTCGTCCCGCGGCGGAAGGATCTTGCGCAGGACGTTCACCCCTTGCCCGGACACCCCGGCCACCAGGCCAATGGCGACGGCCTCGGCGGTGTGCACGTCGGTATCCTGCAGCAGCAGGTCCCGCGCCCAGCCGAGCACGGATTCGGGCATGCCGGGCGGATGCAGCCGCGCCATGACCCCGGCAGGGATCGGCACATCGAGGAATTCCGTGGCCAGGGTCAGGGCGAGGCAGACATGCCGTCCGGAGCCGGTTTCCGCCACGATCGCCAGGAAACGATCCCAGTCAAATCGGTCGGCGAAATGCCCGACGACCCGGGCCATGTCCAGCAACGGCAGCAAGCCCGTACGGAACAGATCGTCCGCGGCAAGATGCAGGACGAGGTGATGGAGCAGGTCCTCGGGTGCCAGCGCCAGGGCCTCGGCTCCGGCCAAATCCGTTCGGCAAGCACGCTCCCATAGCCGTTCCGGGGCCAGGGCCAACCGGGCGGCCGGACGCACGATGGTCCAGTGCAGCTCCACGGGGATCGGCAGCGAGGATCCCGCCACGGCCGGCAGGCTCATGGTCGGGACATGGCTCTGCACGGAATCCACCGGGGCCATGTCGCGCGGCCCGTCCCAGGGGACATAGCCCAGCCCG